>NZ_CATKPT010000003.1:0-135450 GCF_949768125.1 Pseudomonas sp. IT-P253
TGGGAATTGCAATGCTTCGACGTTAGCTCAAGGAAAAAGACACTGCATCACGCGCATAAAAAATGCCCCATATCGATTGATACGGGGCATTTCTGTTGTTGCTCAAGACCCGCTTGTGACGGGCCTTGCAGCGGCTTAAGCCAGCACTTCTTCGCGCTTGCCCAGCAGACGGTCGCAGGCTACGGCGACCACCAGTGTCATCACCGACGGCACCAGCCATGCCAGCCCCTGCTCGCTCAGCGGCAGGTGGGACAACTGAGTCGGCATCCAGTCCGCCAGACCCGCGCCCTTGAGGGCATCGATCAGGCCGAAAAGGAACGACACCAGCATGACCGGACCGACGATGCGGCCTTGCTCATGCCAGAAGTCCTTGCAGAAGCTCAACGCCACCAAGGCAATGCACGGCGGGTAAATAGCGGTCAGTACCGGGATCGAGAACGCGATCAGCTTGGTGAGGCCCAGGTTGGACACCAGCAAGGAGAACGCGGCCAGGATAATGACCAGTGTCTTGTAGGACAGTGGCAGCACGCGGCTGAAGTATTCAGCGCAAGCACACGTCAGACCCACCGCAGTGACCAGGCAGGCCAGCGAGATCAACACCGCCAGAAAACCGCTGCCCAACGAACCAAAGGTGTGTTGCACATAAGCGTGCAACACCGCCGCGCCGTTGGTGGCACCTGCTGCCACTTCGTGGCTGCCCGAACCGAGGCGGAACAGGCTGACGTAAACCAGCGCCAGACCGACGCCGGCAATCAACCCGGCAATGATCGCATAACGGGTGATCAGCGCTGGCGAATCGACGCCACGGGAACGGATGGCGTTGACGATAACAATGCCGAACACCAATGCGCCCAGTGTATCCATGGTCAGGTAACCATTGATGAACCCTTGGGAGAACGGCGCCGCCACGTATTCCGGGGTCGCCACGCCGATATCACCGGCCGGCAAGGCAAACGCCGCGATACCCAGCGCAGCCAGGGCGATGATTTTCAGCGGCGCGAGGAAACGTCCTACGGTATCAAGCAAACGGCCCGGGTAGAGCGAGATGAAGAACACCAGCAGAAAGTACACCGAGCTATAGAGGAACAGCGCCAGCGGGCTCTCACCCGTCAGCGGCGCCAGACCCACTTCAAAGGATACCGTTGCGGTACGCGGTGTCGCGAACAGCGGGCCAACGGCGAGGTAGCACGCGGCAGCCAGCAGACCGCCGGCGACTTTACCGATCGGGCTGCTCAATGCATCCATTGCACCACCGACCTTGGCCAGTGCAACCACGGTGATCACCGGCAATCCGACCGCCGTGATCAGAAAACCCAGCGCCGCCATCCAGACATGAGGTCCGGACTGCAAACCGACGATAGGCGGGAAGATGATGTTGCCAGCCCCGACAAACAGGGCAAACGTCATAAAACCAAGTGCCAGGATGTCCTGGCCTTTCAACACTTTCATTAAGGAAATACCACACTACTGAATCGGAATTTAGAGAGGGATTTCCCTTATGGGTGAGGGAAATGCTGTCGGCCCGTATAGGACTGACCCTTTAGCGCGACGCTTCCTTGTGGGACGCAGACGCAAAAATGGCTGCTAGCCTAACGAATTTGGGTAATAAACGCACTGTTACAGGGCGAACTATCCGATCTGCGACATTTCCGTGTCGCGTTTTTACATGAAAATGGTGGGTGCCTGTAAGAACGTCTTCGCGGGCAAGCCTCGCTCCTACAGACTTACGGCGCCCTGTAGGAGCGAGGCTTGCCCGCGAAGAGGCCCGTACGGCCAGCACAAATGCCACAAACGACAAAAGCCACCCGAAGGTGGCCTTTGTTTGGTGAAGCGTGAATTAAGCGCGAGGCTTACTTCATCGCCCAACCGGTCAGCTCGGACAAAGCCTTGCCGATGTCTGCCAGCGAACGCACGGTTTTAACGCCTGCGTCTTCCAGGGCAGCAAACTTCTCGTCTGCAGTGCCTTTGCCGCCAGAGATGATTGCGCCAGCATGGCCCATGCGCTTGCCCGCAGGGGCAGTCACACCAGCGATGTAGGAAACAACCGGCTTGGTCACGTGTGCCTTGATGTAGGCAGCCGCTTCTTCTTCAGCCGAACCGCCGATCTCACCGATCATAACGATCGCTTCGGTCTTCGGGTCTTCCTGGAACAGCTTCAGGATGTCGATGAAGTTCGAGCCTGGGATCGGGTCACCGCCGATGCCGACGCAAGTCGACTGACCGAAACCGGCGTCAGTAGTCTGCTTCACAGCTTCGTAGGTCAGGGTGCCGGAACGGGAAACGATACCGACCTTGCCTGGCAAGTGAATGTGACCTGGCATGATGCCGATCTTGCATTCGCCTGGAGTGATCACGCCTGGGCAGTTTGGACCGATCAGGACTACGCCCAGCTCGTCGCACTTGACCTTGGCATCCAGCATATCCAGGGTAGGAATGCCTTCAGTGATGCAAACGATCAGCTTGATGCCGCCGAAGGCTGCTTCCAGGATGGAATCTTTGCAGAAAGGAGCTGGAACGTAGATCACGCTGGCGGTGGCGCCAGTGGCAGCTACAGCGTCTTTCACAGTGTTGAACACTGGCAGACCCAGGTGTTCGGTGCCGCCTTTACCCGGAGTTACGCCACCGACCATCTTGGTGCCGTATTCGAGGGCTTGCTGGGTGTGGAAACTACCTTGCGAACCGGTAATACCCTGGCAGATAACTTTGGTGTCTTTATTGATCAGGACGCTCATTATTTGCCCTCCGCAGCTTTAACGACTTGTTGAGCAGCGTCGGTCAGGCTGGTAGCAGCGATGATGTTCAAACCGCTTTCTGCCAGTACTTTAGCGCCCAGCTCAGCGTTGTTGCCTTCAAGGCGAACAACAACCGGGATTTTCACGCCGACTTCTTTCACAGCGCCGATGATGCCTTCGGCAATCATGTCGCAGCGAACGATGCCGCCGAAGATGTTGACCAATACTGCAGCGACGTTAGTGTCGGACAGGATGATCTTGAACGCTTCGGTAACGCGTTCTTTGGTAGCACCGCCGCCCACGTCGAGGAAGTTGGCTGGTTTGCCGCCATGCAGGTTGACGATGTCCATGGTACCCATGGCCAGGCCAGCACCGTTGACCATGCAACCGATGTTGCCTTCCAGTGCTACGTAGTTCAGTTCGAACTTGGCAGCGTGCGCTTCGCGCGGATCGTCTTGCGACGGATCATGGAAAGTCTTCAGCTTAGGCTGACGGTACATGGCGTTGGCGTCGATGTTGATTTTGGCGTCGAGGCAATGCAGATCGCCGTCAGCCTTGATCACCAGCGGGTTCACTTCCAGCAGAGCCAGGTCGTGATCCTTGAACAGCTTGGCCAGACCTACGAAGATCTTGGCGAACTGAGCAACTTGCTTGCCTTCCAGACCCAGCTGGAATGCCAGCTCGCGACCCTGGAATGGCTGAGCGCCAACCAGTGGATCGATAGTGGCCTTGAGGATTTTCTCAGGGGTGTCGTGAGCGATTTTCTCGATGTCCACGCCACCTTCGGTGGAAGCCATGAACACGATGCGACGGCTCGAACGGTCAACGACAGCGCCCAGGTACAGCTCTTTAGCGATATCAGTGCACGATTCAACCAGGATCTTGGTGACTGGCTGACCATTGGCATCAGTCTGGTAAGTCACCAGACGCTTGCCCAGCCACTGCTGTGCGAATGCCTTAGCGTCTTCTTTGCTGCGAACCAGCTTGACGCCGCCCGCTTTACCGCGACCACCAGCGTGGACCTGGGCTTTGACAACCCACTCGGTGCCGCCGATTTTGTCGCAAGCTTCTGCTGCTGCTTCCGGGGTGTCTACGGCGAAACCCTGGGATACTGGCAGGCCGTATTCAGCGAACAGCTGCTTACCCTGATACTCGTGAAGATTCATGCTTATTACCGTCTTCGTTAGGTACTGCGCATTCGGTGCTGCACTTGTTCAAGTGCCGCACCACCTGTGACTGCTGCTTGCGTAGCCTTTCCGGACAACCGGTGCAGCTACGCAAGACTGCGTCCAGCGGATATTCCGCGGTGAGTCTTGCATGCAAGGCTCACGACGGGCCAAACCGCCGTGGTTTCTTATTATGTCTTAACGCTTCTTGCGGTTGGCAATGTGGATGGCGCCGCCATTCACAGCCAGTGCTGCTTCGTGCAAGGCTTCGGACAGGGTCGGATGGGAGAAGACCATCATGCCCAGGTCTTCAGCGCTGGTGCCGAATTCCATACCGATCGCGCCCTGCTGAACCAGTTCTGCAGCGCTCGGGCCAATCACGTGGACGCCCAATACGCGGTCAGTCTTGGCATCAGCAATGACTTTCACGAAACCGCCGGTGTCGTTGGCTGCCATGGCACGGCCACTGGCTGCGAACGGGAAGGTGCCAACGTTAACTTCAACGCCTTCAGCCTTCAAGGTCTGCTCGGTTTTGCCGACCCACGCGATTTCCGGGTGAGTATAAATAACTGACGGGATCAAGTCATAGTTCATCTGGGCTTTGTGGCCCTTGATGCGCTCAACGACCATGATGCCCTCTTCCGAGGCTTTGTGTGCCAGCATCATGCCGCGAACCACGTCACCAATGGCGTAAACGCCCGGTACGGTGGTGGCGCAGTGATCGTCAACGTGCACGAAACCGCGCTCGTCGAGGGTCACACCGCAATCAGCGGACAGCAGATCAGTGGTCACTGGACGGCGACCAACGGCTACGATCAGCTTGTCGAAAGTGATGTTCTGTTCGCCATTGGCATCGGTGTAGTTCACGACTACTTCGTCGCCGTTCACTTTGGAACCGGTGACGCGAGCGCCCAGCTTGATGTCCAGACCTTGTTTGGTCAGGGTTTTCAGCGCTTCCTTGGAAACGGCAGCGTCAGCAGCCATCAGGAAGGTGTCCAGCGCTTCGAGAACGGTAACTTCTGCGCCCAGACGGGACCAGACCGAACCCAGTTCCAGACCGATCACACCAGCGCCAATCACGCCCAGACGTTTTGGCACGGACTGGAATTCCAGCGCGCCAGTCGAATCGACGATCACATTCTGGTCGACCGGAGCCGGTGGAATGTCGATCGGACGCGAACCTGGAGCCAGAATCACGTTCTCGGCTTCAATGATTTCTACCGAACCGTCAGCCTTGGTGACTTCGACTTTCTTGCCGGCCAGCAGTTTGCCGTGGCCCTGGATCGAGGTCACACCGTTGGCTTTGAACAGGGTCGCAACGCCAGAGGTCAGGCCTTTAACGATGTTGGCTTTACGGCCGACCATCGCTGGCACGTCCATGGTCACGCCAGCATGGTTGATGCCGTGGATCGCGAAACCGTCTTGGGCTTCGTGGAACTTCCAGGAGCTGTCCAGCAGCGCCTTGGATGGAATGCAGCCGACGTTCAGGCAAGTACCGCCCAGAGCCAGTTTGCCTTCCTTGTCGGTGTACTTCTCGATGCAGGCAGTCGTCAGGCCAAGCTGCGCTGCTTTGATGGCAGCCACATAGCCGCCAGGGCCCGCGCCGATCACTACTACGTCAAATTTCTGCGACATTCAAAAAATCCTCTTTTGGCAAGCTTGAAGCCACGAGTGGCAAGCCCAAGCGACAGCCGAAAAGGCTTGCCGCTTGAAACTTGCAGCTCGCAGCTGCTTCTATCAGATATCCAGCAGCAAACGAGCCGGGTCTTCCAGCAGGTTCTTGATGGTAACCAGGAAGGTCACAGCTTCTTTGCCATCGATCAAACGGTGATCGTAGGACAGAGCCAGGTACATCATCGGACGGATAACAACCTGACCGTTGATCGCCATAGGACGCTGCAGAATGTTGTGCATGCCCAGGATTGCCGCTTGCGGCGGGTTGACGATCGGGGTCGACATCATCGAACCGAAGGTACCACCGTTGGTAATGGTGAAAGTACCGCCAGTCATTTCGTCCATCGACAATTTGCCGTCACGAGCCTTCTTGCCGAAGGTGGCAATGCCACCTTCGATTTCAGCCAGGCTCATCAGTTCGGCGTTACGCAGAACCGGTACGACCAGGCCGCGGTCGCTGGAAACAGCCACACCGACGTCAGCGTAGCCGTGGTAAACGATGTCTGCACCGTCGATCGACGCGTTGACAGCCGGGAAGCGTTTCAGCGCTTCGGTGGCCGCTTTCACGAAGAACGACATGAAGCCCAGGCGTACGCCGTTGTGGGACTTCTCGAACAGGTCCTTGTACTTCGAACGCAGGGCCATGACTTCGGTCATGTCGACTTCGTTGAAAGTGGTCAGCATCGCCATGTTCGACTGAGCTTCTACCAGACGCTTGGCCACGGTAGCGCGAACGCGGGTCATCGGAACGCGCTTCTCGATGCGGTCGCCAGCGGCGAACACAGGAGCAGCGGCAGCAGGTGCAGCAGCCTTGGCAGGCGCGGCAGCCGGAGCGGCTTTCTTGGCAGCAACCGCTGCAACCACGTCTTCCTTGGTCACACGACCGCCTTTGCCAGTACCGGCAACGGAAGCGATGTTGATGCCGTTTTCTTCAGCCAGCTTGCGAGCAGCCGGTGCAGCAACAGGATCGTCTTCGCCTTCAGCGGCTGGAGCAGCAGCTTGTGCGGCGGCCGGAGCAGCAGCGGCAGCCGGGGCAGCAGCAGCGCCGCCCGCTTCGATGGAGCCCAGGACTTCGTCGGACAGAACGGTGTCGCCTTCGTTCTTGACGATAGCGCCCAGTACGCCGTCAGCAGTCGCCAACACTTCCAGCACAACCTTGTCGGTTTCGATATCGACGATCAGGTCATCACGCTTTACAGCGTCGCCTGGTTTTTTGTGCCAGGTGGCAACGGTGCCATCGGCAACCGATTCCGGGAAAGTGGGGGCTTTGATTTCGATAGCCATTATCTGTGGGTCCTTAAATTCGGTTTCAGGTGCGCGAAGGCGTTAAACAGTAAAGGCGTCTTGCAGCAGTTTTTCCTGCTGCTCAGCGTGCATCGACGCATAACCACAAGCAGGTGCAGCAGAAGCCTCACGGCCCGCGTACTCGAGTACGAGAGACTTGTTGAGATTGCTGATGCTACGACGCAAGTGGTGTTGGCTGCAGTACCAGGCACCCTGGTTCATCGGCTCTTCCTGACACCAGACAGCATGTTTGGCGTTGGTGTAAGGAGCCAGGACTTCTTTCAAGTCGTCCTCAGGGAATGGGTACAGCTGCTCGATACGCACGACGGCGATGTCGTCACGACCTTCGGCACGGCGTTTTTCCAGCAGGTCGTAGTAGACCTTGCCGCTACACAGAACAATGCGCTCGACCTTCGACGGGTCTTGGGCATCGATTTCCGGGATCACGGTCTGGAACGAACCTTCGGCCAGATCTTCCAGGGTCGAAATAGCCAGTTTGTGACGCAGCAGCGACTTCGGAGTCAGAACGATCAATGGCTTGCGCAGCGGGCGAATCACCTGACGGCGCAGCAAGTGGTAGATCTGAGCCGGCGTGGTCGGTACGGCTACCTGAATGTTGTGCTCGGCGCACAGTTGCAGGTAACGCTCCAGACGAGCCGACGAGTGCTCCGGCCCCTGACCTTCATAACCGTGAGGCAGCAGCATGGTCAGACCGCAGAGACGGCCCCACTTGTGCTCGCCACTGGTGATGAACTGGTCGATAACCACCTGGGCACCGTTGGCGAAGTCGCCGAACTGGGCTTCCCAGATCACCAGCGCCTCAGGCGTGGTGGTCGAGTAACCGTATTCGAACGCCAGCACGGCTTCTTCGGACAGGAACGAATCGTACAGGTCGAAACGTGGCTGGCCCTTGTACAGGTTTTGCAGCGGAACGTAGGTGCCCGCGTCTTTCTGGTTGTGCAAGACAGCGTGACGGTGCGAGAACGTACCGCGACCGATGTCCTGACCCGTCATGCGAATCGGGTGACCTTCGAACGCCAGGGTCGCGTACGCCATGGTTTCAGCGTAACCCCAGTTGATCGGCAGGCCGCCGGCTTGCATTTTCTGACGGTCTTCGTAAATTTTCGCGACCTGGCGCTGAACCACGAAGCCTTCCGGAATTTCCAGCAGCTTGGCAGACAGTTCCTGCAAGGTTTTCAGATCGAAGCGAGTGTCGTGACGTGCGGTCCAGGCGTGGCCCAGATACGGACGCCAGTCCACGAACAACTCTTTGTTCGGCTCTTTGACCAGGCTTTTTACAACATGCAGACCGTTGTCCAGCGCATTGCGGTATTCGTCGACTTTCGCCTGAACACGCTCTGCGTCCAGCACGCCGCCCTGAGTCAGACGATCGGCATACAGCTCACGGGTGGTGCGCTGTTTGGTGATCTGCTGATACATGATTGGCTGGGTGCCGCTTGGCTCGTCGGCCTCGTTGTGGCCACGACGACGGTAGCAGACCAGGTCGATCACCACGTCACGCTTGAACTGCATGCGGTAGTCGATGGCCAGCTGGGTCACGAACAATACGGCTTCCGGATCATCACCATTCACATGGAGGATCGGCGCCTGGATCATTTTCGCAACGTCGGTCGCGTACTCGGTGGAGCGCGAGTCCAGCGGGTTGCTGATGGTGAAACCGACCTGGTTGTTGATCACGATGTGAACAGTACCGCCGGTCTTGAAACCGCGGGTCTGCGACATCTGGAAGGTTTCCATGACCACGCCTTGACCTGCGAATGCAGCGTCACCGTGGATGGAGATCGGCAGAACCTTCTCACCGGTAGGGTCGTTACGACGATCCTGACGGGCGCGAACCGAACCTTCGACCACCGGGGAAACGATTTCCAGGTGGGACGGGTTGAACGCCATGGCCAGGTGAACTTCGCCGCCGGCGGTCATCACGTTGGACGAGAAGCCCTGGTGATACTTAACGTCACCGGAACCCAGCTCGACCTTCTTCTTGCCTTCGAACTCGTCGAACAGCTCGCGCGGGTTCTTGCCGAAGGTGTTGACCAGCACGTTCAGACGACCACGGTGGGCCATGCCGATGACGATTTCCTTGGTGCCGTAGGAACCGGAACGCTGGATCAGCTCATCGAGCATCGGAATCAGGCTCTCGCCGCCTTCCAGACCGAAACGCTTGGTGCCCGGGTATTTGGTCCCCAGGTATTTTTCCAGGCCTTCGCCGGCGGTGACGCGCTCGAGCAGGTGGCTCTTGATGTCGGCGGAGTAGGTCGGACGGCCGCGCACGCTTTCCAGACGCTGCTGGAACCACTGGCGCTGCTCGGAATCGGTGATATGCGTAAATTCAGCGCCGATGGTGCGGCAATATGTCTGCTGCAACGCTTCGTGAATTTCGCGTAGGCTCGCTTCCTCTTTGCCGATGAACAGGTCGCCGGCACGGAAGGTCGTATCAAGATCGGCATTGGTCAAGCCGTAATGATTGATCGACAGGTCTGCAGGTGCAGGACGCTGCCACAGCCCCAGCGGGTCAAGCTGGGCTGCCTGGTGGCCGCGCATACGGTAGGCCTGGATCAACCGCAGTACTTCAACTTGCTTCTTTTCGTGCTCACTGCTCACGCTTCCGGCGGAAACCGGTTGGGCGCGGCGCTGGTTCTTTGCCAGCAAGACGAAATGATCGCGAATTGTGGAGTGCGAAACATCGGTGGCAGTGTTGCCGTCAGCAGGCAACTTCTGGAAGTAGGTGCGCCACTCTTCTGGCACAGCGTTAGGGTCGTGCAGGTAGAGCTCGTAGAGCTCTTCCACATAGGCAGCGTTACTACCGGATAGGTAGGCGCTGTTCCACATGCGCTGCATCACGCTTTCTTGCATGCTTGGTCACCCTCGGTTAGGGGAACACCACCGGCGTCGACACCGAGCACGCTTGCAGAAGTCCGAATGCAGCGACCAAAACAAGCCACTTAGGATCACGCTGATAGTCCGGGTACCAGCCCGGATGCCCCTGCTTGTCTCATTTCTTCAAAATAAGAGCCGCAGCTTTATGGGCTGCTGCTCAGGTTAAAACTACGGCGCCGGTTGAAGCCTGCGCCGTAGCATCTACAGGTACTGCGGTGTTACGGGTACAGCAGCTGAATCACACGCCGCTTTGCAGCAGCATGTTACGTACGTGACCGATGGCCTTAGTCGGGTTCAGGCCTTTCGGACAGACGTTGACGCAGTTCATGATCCCGCGGCAGCGGAATACGCTGAACGGGTCATCCAGCGAAGCCAGACGCTCGGCAGTCTTGGTGTCGCGGCTGTCTGCCAGGAAGCGGTACGCTTGCAGCAAAGCAGCTGGACCCAGGAACTTGTCCGGGTTCCACCAGAAGGACGGGCAAGAGGTCGAGCAGCAAGCGCACAGGATGCACTCGTACAGACCGTCGAGCTTTTCACGCTCTTGCGGGGTCTGCAGACGCTCGATGGCCGGAGCCGGCGTGTCGTTCTGCAGGTATGGCTTAACTTTCTCGTATTGCTTGTAGAAGATGCTCATATCGACGACCAGGTCACGGATAACCGGCAAACCTGGCAGCGGACGAACGATCAGCTTGTTACCTTTCACGACAGAAGACAGCGGCGTAACGCACGCCAGACCGTTTTTGCCGTTGATGTTCATGCCGTCGGAACCGCAAACACCTTCACGGCAAGAGCGACGATAGGAGAAACCTTCGTCCTGCTCTTTGATCAGGGCCAGCACGTCCAGCACCATCAGGTCTTTACCACCGGTGTCGACCTGGAATTCCTGCATGAACGGCGCAGCGTCCTGATCAGGGTTGTAGCGATAAACACTGACTTGCAACATGGCGGCCACCCTTAATAAGTCCGAATCTTAGGTTCAAAAGTCGGAACAGTCTTCGGCGAGAAGTTCACGGCGCGCTTGGTTACGCGTTTGTCACCCGGGAAGTACAGGGTGTGGCACAGCCAGTTTTCGTCGTCGCGGTCTTCGTAGTCTTCACGGGCGTGAGCGCCGCGGGACTCTTTGCGGATTTCTGCAGCGATGGCGGTGGCTTCGGCCACTTCCAGCAGGTTCTGCAGCTCCAGTGCTTCGATACGAGCAGTGTTGAACGCCTGGCTCTTGTCGTTGATCTTGACGTTGGCAATACGGCCACGCAGATCAGCCAGCTGAGCAATACCCTTCTGCATGTATTCGCCGGTACGGAATACACCGAAGTAGTTCTGCATGCAGCTTTGCAGCTCTTTACGCAGCGTGGCGACGTCTTCGCCTTCGGTACGCGAGTTCAGGCCATCGAGACGAGCCAGGGCTGCGTCGATGTCGGACTGGCGAGGGCGAGCGTAATCAACGCCTGCTTTCAGGGTCTGCTCAAGGAACAGGCCGGCGGCACGACCGAATACCACGAGGTCGAGCAACGAGTTGCCGCCCAGGCGGTTCGCACCATGAACCGATACGCAAGCCACTTCACCCACTGCGAACAGGCCAGGAATGATCTGGTCTACGCCGTCGGCGTCCTGGGTCATTGCCTGACCGTGGATGTTGGTGGCAACGCCGCCCATCATATAGTGGCAGGTTGGAACGACCGGAATCGGCGCCACGGCTGGATCGACGTGAGCGAAGGTCTTGGACAGTTCCATGATGCCTGGCAGACGGCTGTGCAGAACTTCTTCACCGAGGTGATCGAGTTTCAGCATTACGTGGTCGCCATCCGGACCGCAACCGTTGCCGGCGATGATTTCTTTAACCATCGAACGAGCAACAACGTCACGACCCGCCAGGTCTTTGGCGTTCGGAGCATAACGCTCCATGAAACGCTCGCCGTGCTTGTTGATCAGGTAACCGCCTTCACCGCGGCAGCCTTCAGTAACCAGTACACCGGCGCCGGCGATGCCGGTCGGGTGGAACTGCCACATTTCGATGTCTTGTACCGGCACGCCAGCACGCAGAGCCATGCCGACGCCGTCACCGGTGTTGATCAGGGCGTTGGTGGTGGACGAGTAGATACGGCCTGCACCGCCAGTCGCCAATACGGTGGCGTTAGCGCGGACGTAGGAGGTTTCGCCGGTTTCGATGCAGATGACGATCATGCCGACAAAGGCACCATCTTCGTTCTTCACCAGGTCGACGCCGTAGTATTCGTTGAGGAATACGGTGCCGGCCTTGAGGTTGGCCTGGTACAGGGTGTGCAGAAGCGCGTGACCGGTACGGTCGGCAGCGGCACAGGTACGTGCAGCCTGGCCACCTTTACCGAAGTCTTTCGACTGACCGCCGAACGGACGCTGATAGATGCGACCTTGTTCGGTACGAGAGAACGGCAAGCCCATGTGCTCGAGCTCGAAGACCGCTTCCGGCCCTACGGAACACATGTATTCGATAGCGTCCTGGTCACCGATATAGTCGGAACCCTTGACGGTATCGTACATGTGCCAGCGCCAGTCATCGTTCGGATCTGCCGAGGCGATGGCGCAGGTAATGCCACCCTGGGCGGATACAGTGTGCGAACGAGTCGGGAAAACCTTGGTGATAACGGCAGTCTTGTGACCACCTTGTGCCAGCTGCAGAGCAGCGCGCATGCCAGCACCGCCGCCGCCAATGATGATGGCGTCGAACGAAAGCGTATTAACTGTAGTAGACATGAATCAGATACCCCAAAGAATCTGCACACCCCAGACGAAGTACGCGAACATCGCGACGCCGCATACAGCCTGGAAGAGGAAACGTATTGCAGTCGCGGACTTGCCGAACGCCATTGGCGTCAGGTAGTCGGTCGCGATGGTCCACATGCCGACCCAGGCGTGAGCGCCGAGGGCAACGAGAGCCAGGAGACTGAAAATACGCATCCAGTTGCTTGCGAACAGTTCATGCCATTGGGCGTAGCCGAGGCCAGGATGGGCGACGACGTATCCGATCAGGAAAATGAAGTAAGCCGCGAGAACGACCGCAGACACACGTTGTGCCATCCAGTCATAGAGGCCCGAACGCGACAGGTTCGTGACGTTAGTTACCATATCCAAACTCCTGCCAGAACGATTACCACCACGGAAACGGCGATAACGATTTTCGAGCCCAGTTTGCCGCCTTCAAGCGACTCGCCGATGCCCATGTCCATGATCAAATGGCGCACACCGGCAACCATGTGATACAGCAAGGCGGACAGGATTCCCCAAATCACTAGCTTGGCTAGCGGACTGGTCAGACACGCTTTCACCTGACCGAAGCCTTCTTCTGAGCTCAGCGACTTGTCCAATGCATAAAGCATGATGGCCAGGCTGACAAAGAGGATGACACCGGAGATTCGGTGAAGAATGGACGTGTAAGCAGTGACTGGGAGTTTGATGGTCCTTAGGTCTAGGTTTACAGGTCGTTGGCTATTCACGGCTTTTTTTCACACTGAAGAGCCCCTAACAATCAGGGCAAAGTTGTTGGGGAGTGCACTGGTCAGGTACCCACCACCCAGGGAGTGCGACCCCCAATAAAGCAGGCCCAAAAGCCCCTGGCGGTCGGAGGCCGAGTATAGACAGTTAGGCTACTAATGACAACGCGTTCACCTACCCCAAATAGCGCATTGCACAAGTTGGATAAAAGGCGTAAATGGCAGTCAAATTCGAGGAAAAAGTCCGGTTAAAGCCTTCTGGAGCAAGACTTTAGGCAAATTGACATTCAAATTTATCTCACTATAGTGGTGCGGGCCCTGCGTGGGGGGTCTGTCTGATGATTTCAAGCATAAATAGGAGGCCACATGGCTGACAAAAAAGCGCAGTTGATCATCGAGGGCGCAGCCCCCGTCGAGCTGCCCATTTTAACCGGCACCGTTGGTCCCGATGTTATCGATGTTCGGGGCCTGACGGCCACGGGCCGTTTCACCTTTGACCCTGGTTTCATGTCGACCGCTTCCTGCGAGTCGAAGATCACCTATATCGACGGCGACAACGGCATTCTGCTGCACCGCGGCTACCCGATCGAACAGTTGGCTGAGAAGTCGGACTACCTGGAAACCTGCTATCTGCTGCTCAACGGCGAATTGCCGACCGCAGAACAGAAGGCCCAGTTCGTCAGCACCGTCAAGAACCACACCATGGTTCACGAGCAGCTCAAGACGTTCTTCAACGGCTTCCGTCGCGACGCCCACCCGATGGCCGTCATGTGCGGTGTAGTCGGCGCCCTCTCGGCCTTCTACCACGACTCCCTGGACATCAATAACCCGCAGCATCGCGAAATCTCCGCGATCCGCCTGGTTGCCAAGATGCCGACGCTGGCAGCGATGGTTTACAAGTACTCCATGGGCCAACCCATGATGTACCCGCGCAACGACCTGTCGTACGCGGAAAACTTCCTGCACATGATGTTCAACACCCCGTGCGAGATCAAACCGATCAGCCCGGTGCTCGCCAAGGCCATGGACCGGATCTTCATCCTCCATGCCGACCACGAGCAGAACGCATCGACTTCCACCGTACGTCTGGCCGGTTCTTCGGGTGCCAACCCGTTCGCCTGTATCGCCGCCGGTATCGCTGCGCTGTGGGGCCCTGCCCATGGCGGCGCGAACGAAGCCGTTCTGACCATGCTCGATGAAATTGGCGATGTTTCGAACATCGACAAGTACATCGCCAAGGCCAAGGACAAGAATGATCCGTTCAAACTGATGGGCTTCGGTCACCGGGTTTACAAAAACCGCGACCCACGCGCCACGGTTATGAAGCAGACTTGCGACGAAGTGCTGAAAGAGCTGGGTATCACCAACGATCCGCAACTCCAACTGGCCATGCGCCTGGAAGAGATTGCCCTGACCGACCCGTACTTCATCGAACGCTCGCTGTACCCGAACGTCGACTTCTACTCGGGAATCATCCTCAAGGCGATCGGTATTCCAACCAGCATGTTCACCGTGATCTTCGCCTTGGCGCGGACTGTCGGCTGGATCTCCCACTGGAAAGAAATGCTCTCCAGCCCGTACAAGATCGGCCGTCCGCGCCAGTTGTACACCGGCTACGAGTCGCGTGACATTACCAAGCTGGAAGACCGCAAATAAGACCTGTCTTGCGATAACGTCTTAAGTAGTACCGAGAACGGCCTCTATATATAGAGGCCGTTTTTGTTTGGGGCGGTTGGGTCTTTGATTGGGGGTATATCCATTTTTTTGGTAGCTGCGGCTATTGGTTCCGCCCTTACGGCGGGTCACTTTGAAAAGCGCAAAGTAACCAAACGCTTCTGCCCCTTTCGTTCGGTGCCTCAAGATCAAAAGCTGAAGGCGAGCTAACGCTCGGCCTGATGAGCAGTGAGAATCAAAAGCGGTACGCCGCGCCATTGTGGGGGGGGGGTGAAAAACAATTGCGGTACGCCGATCCAATGTGGGAGCGAGCCTGCTCGCGAAGCTGTTGCCCTTGCCTTTGCTTTGCTTTTGCTTCAGATCTGCTGCCCCTTTCCCAGAGGCCGAACGCAGGCGTTGCGCAGGGGGCACCGCGGCAAGGATGCCGCGGTAGCCGCCCCCGGGGCAATGCCTTCGTTATGGCATGCCGAGCCTTAGCGAGGCACCGAATGGAGGGGCAAAGCCTTTTGGTTCCTTTTTGGCGTTTGAAAAAGGGACTCGCCGTAAGGGCGAAACCGCCAGCAGCCGCTACCAAAAAACGGATATACACACAAATCCAACCACCCAACCACCCAACAAAAAATGCCCCGATCTCTCGACCAGGGCATTTCCGTTTAACACCACTTACCCAAACAAACCCAACCTCTTAGTGAGAAACCGCCCCACTCGACCCCAACCCAGTCTGCGAACGAACAAATTGCGGGAAGAACAGCGCCCGTTCATTGTCAGCCGCGGTCGACTTGTCAGTAATCGAGAAGAACCAGATCCCGACAAAGGCAATGGCCATCGAGAACAGCGCCGGGTACTCATACGGGAAGATAGCTTTCTCGTGATGCATGATCTGCACCCAGATGGTTGGCCCAAGCACCATCAAGGCAACGGCACTGACCAGCCCCATCCAGCCCCCGATCATCGCACCACGGGTGGTCAACTTCTTCCAATACATGGAAAGCAGCAGTACCGGGAAGTTACAGCTCGCCGCGATGGAGAACGCCAGGCCGACCATGAACGCGATGTTCTGGCTTTCGAACAAAATACCCAATCCAATCGCCAACACCCCGAGAAAGATGGTGGTGATTTTGGAGACGCGGATCTCGTCCTTGTCGTTGGCCTTGCCCTTCCTGATCACACTGGCGTAAAGGTCGTGAGACACCGCGGTAGCACCGGCCAGGGTCAGACCGGCAACGACGGCCAGAATGGTCGCGAAGGCTACTGCCGAGATAAAGCCCAGGAAGATACTGCCACCTACCGCGTTGGCCAGGTGCACCGCCGCCATGTTGTTACCGCCCAACAGCGCGCCAGCCGCATCTTTAAAGGCCGGGTTGGTGCTGACCAGCAGGATCGCGCCGAAGCCGATAATGAAGGTCAGGATGTAGAAGTAACCAATGAAGCCGGTGGCATACAACACGCTCTTGCGAGCTTCTTTTGCGTCACTCACGGTGAAGAAGCGCATCAGGATGTGCGGCAGGCCTGCAGTGCCGAACATCAGTGCCAAGCCCAGCGAGAACGCCGAGACCGGATCTTTCACCAAACCACCGGGGCTCATGATCGCTT
This sequence comes from Pseudomonas sp. IT-P253, assembly GCF_949768125.1. Lineage (NCBI taxonomy): Bacteria > Pseudomonadati > Pseudomonadota > Gammaproteobacteria > Pseudomonadales > Pseudomonadaceae > Pseudomonas > Pseudomonas sp. IT-P253. The sequence continues at coordinate 16,489 of NZ_CATKPT010000003.1, forward strand.
CACCTTTAGGGTGAACCTTGATCGCCTCGGAAAACAGGGTGTTGAAGTCAAAGTTGACGTGTTTCATCACCATCAGCGCCATGAACGAGGCACCGGACAGCAACAGCACGGCCTTGATGATCTGCACCCAAGTGGTTGCCAGCATACCGCCGAACAATACGTACAGGCACATCAGGATACCGACCAGGATCACCGCGACGTAGTAATCGAGGCCGAACAGCAGCTGGATCAGCTTGCCGGCACCGACCATTTGCGCGATCAGGTAAAACGCCACCACTACCAGCGAACCGCAAGCGGACAGTGTGCGGATCTGGGTTTGCCCGAGGCGGTAGGACGCTACGTCGGCAAAGGTGTATTTACCCAGGTTACGCAGGCGCTCGGCGATCAGGAACAGAATGATCGGCCAACCCACCAGGAAGCCGATCGAGTAGATCAGGCCATCGTAGCCGGAGGCGTACACCAGGGCGGAAATACCCAGGAAGGACGCCGCCGACATGTAGTCACCGGCAATTGCCAGACCGTTCTGCAGACCGGTGATCTTGCCGCCAGCCGCATAGTAGTCGGCCGCCGATTTGTTGCGCTTGGAAGCCCAGTAGGTGATGCACAGGGTCAAACCGACAAACGCCACGAACATCAGGATCGCGGAAACGTTGAGTGGTTGTTTGTGCACTTCGCCCGTCAGGGCTTCAGCCGCCCAGGCACCAGGTGCAAAGGCTGTGATGCTCAATAGAGCCATTAGACGCCGGATCATTGCTGAGCCTCCTTGAGAATCGCATTGTTCAGGTCGTCGAATTCGCCATTGGCGCGTCGTACGTAGATTGCCGTCAGGACAAAGGCCGAAACAATCAACCCGACACCAATCGGTATCCCCCAGGTAATCGATGACTCAGGACTGATTTTCGCACCCAGTATGTGCGGTCCGTAAGCAATCAAAAGGATGAATCCGGAGTAGAGCCCAAGCATGATCGCCGAAAGAATCCAGGCGAATCGTTCCCTCTTGCGAACCAGCTCCTTGAAGCGCGGGCTGTTTTGAATCGAGAGGTAAATGCTGTCGTTCATTGTTTTTATCCTCGCAGCACAGATTAAGTTGGAACATATCCACTCTATTCGGCTCAAGGACAGGTTCCAGACGACCTTAGTATTAGAACGACATGACGTTTTCGCCAATTTCCGGCACGCAATAAATAAATGTGGGAGCGAACCTGCTCGCGAAGACGGTATGTCAGTCAACGTTGATGTCGATTGACACACGGCCTTCGCGAGCAGGCTCGCTCCCACATGGAAAAGCGAAAGGCCGCTTGGCGGTTACACCAAGCGGCCTTGAAAGGTGCTGACCACATGCGTCAGCTCAAATCATTTGATCCAGTCTGCAACACGATCCGGGTGCTTGGCGACCCAATCCTTCGCAGCGACTTCAGGCTTGGCGCCATCCTGGATTGCCAGCATGACTTCGCCAATTTCGTCTTTCGAGGCCCACTGGAAGTTCTTCAGGAACTTGGCCACTTCCGGCGCCTTCGTTGCCAGTTCTTTGCTGCCGATGTTGTCCACGGTTTCAGCGGCGCCATAAACGCCTTTCGGGTCGTCCAGGAAGCGCAGTTTCCACTTCGCGAACATCCAGTGCGGCACCCAACCGGTGACAGCAATGGATTCGTTTTTCTTCTCGGCACGGGTCAGCTCGGCAATCATGCCAGCGCCGGAACTGGCCTTGAGTTGATAGCCAGTCAGATCGTAGTCCTTGATCGCCTGCTCGGTTTTCAGCATTACACCCGAACCGGCGTCGATGCCGACGATGCGACCTTTGAAACTGTCATCGGTTTTCAGATCGGCGAGGGACTTGGCCTTGACGTACTCAGGCACGATCAAGCCGATTTTTGCGTCTTTGAAGTTCGGGCCATAATCGACGACCTGGTCTTTGTTCTTGGCCCAGTATTCCCCGTGGGTCACCGGCAGCCAGGCAGACAGCATGGCGTCCAGTTTGCCAGTCGCCACACCTTGCCACATGATCCCGGTGGCCACCGCTTGCAGCTTCACGTCATAACCGAGCTTCTGCTTGATCACTTCAGCGGCCACATGGGTCGTCGCGACGCTGTCGGACCAGCCGTCGACATAACCGATGCTCAGGGTTTTGCTCTCGGCATTGGCCATTGTGGAGCCAATCGCAAGTACCAGTGCGGCACCCGCGCCTAAAAGTCGTCGCATCTTCATCGTTACTTCCCCGAAAGTGCTGCGCTCGACGGATGCCGAGTCGCGTCAACGTATTGTTATGGTGCACCGCGCCCCCATCACGCTTAACCACAAACTCGTGCGAACATCAGCGGAGTACTGACGCGTCGATAATCAACCTGACGCCAACCGCGACCTGTGCTGTCAGCGACCTCAATGCATCGAGAAACGACATCAGAACGCCATTAATCTCGAGTACGAGAAACAGGCTAGTCAATACGCCCAAACTTTGCATGTCAAAACACTGCAAGCCACCAAGCGCGCGGCAAATACAGGTAACATGCGCGGCTTTGCTCCCAGACGGCCTGACCATGCCCGCGACATCACGTTTTCCTTTTTTTGCTTATCTATTCGCCTGCCTGCTCGGGCTGTTTGCCCTGGGTGGCTTTTGGTACGGACTCGGCAAACCGGTGATTCTGGCTGACGTGGCCACCGCGACACACAAGCTGCAATGCGCGTCGTACACGCCGTTCGACAAGGACCAATCGCCGTTCGATCAGCCCTTCAAGTTGCGCCCCGAGCGCATGGACGCCGACCTTGCACTGTTGGCGACCCGCTTCGAATGCATCCGCACCTACTCCATGACCGGCCTTGAGGCCCTACCGGATCTCGCGCGAAAGCACGGGCTGAAAATGATGATCGGCGCCTGGGTCAACAGCAACCCGGTGGACACCGCCAAGGAAGTTGACCTGTTGATCGCCTCGGCCAATGCCAACCCGGATGTGGTGACCGCGGTGATCGTCGGCAACGAGACGCTGCTGCGCAAGGAAGTCACCGGCGCGCAATTGGCCAAGCTGATCAACAAGGTCAAAAGCCAGGTCAAACAGCCCGTCACTTATGCCGACGTCTGGGAGTTCTGGCTCAAGCACCCGGAAGTCGCGCCGGCGGTGGACTTCCTGACCATCCACTTACTGCCGTACTGGGAAGACAATCCGTCGAACATTGACGCCGCACTGCAACACGTGGCTGAAGTACGCCAGGTGTTCGGCAACACCTTTGCGCCCAAGGACGTGATGATTGGCGAAACCGGCTGGCCGAGCGAAGGCCGCCAGCGCGAAACCGCCCTGCCTAGCAGGGTCAACGAAGCACGGTTCATTCGTGGTTTTGTGACCATGGCCGAGCAGCACGGGTGGCATTACAACCTGATCGAAGCCTTCGACCAGCCATGGAAACGCGCCAGCGAAGGCGCGGTCGGTGGCTATTGGGGCCTGTTCGATGCCGATCGCCAGGACAAGGGCGTGCTGGCAGGTCCAGTGTCGAACGTGCCGTACTGGAAACAGTGGCTGGCGGTGGGCGGCTTGATTTTCCTCGGCACGCTGATTCTCGGCGGTCGTGTACGCAGCACTCGCGCGGCACTGGTCCTGCCGCTGCTGGGGGCGTTGGCGGCGTGCTCGATTGGCGCCTGGGGCGATCTCGCACGGGTCAGCACCCGGTTTGCCAGTGAATGGTTGTGGGTTGCTCTGCTGACTGGTTTGAATGTGCTGGTGTTGGCGCATGCCGCACTGACGCTGAGCGCTCGCACTGGCTGGCGTGGGCGAGCCTTCGACGTACTGGAGCGGCGGGCGGGCTGGCTACTGGCAACAGCAGGGTTTGCGGCGGCGGTAATGATGCTGGAGATGGTGTTCGATCCGCGCTATCGCAGCTTCCCGAGTGTCGCGTTCATCGTGCCCGCGCTGGTTTACCTGTGCCGCCCGGTGAACGTACCGCGTCGCGAGATTGCCCTGTTGACCTTCATCATCGGCGCCGGCATTGCGCCGCAGCTGTTTCGTGAAGGCTTGCAGAACCAGCAGGCCTGGGGTTGGACGCTGGTGAGTGTGTTGATGGTGGCGGCGTTGTGGCGCAGTTTGCGGGTTATCAAGGGGTAAATTTCAGCGCGGCTACTGGCCTCTTCGCGAGCAGGCTCGCTCCCACACTCCACCGCATCGATCATAAGAACGCTGTCAAATGTGTGGGAGCCTGCTCGCGAAGACGGACTATCAGGCGCTACGGGAAGCCCTGACCAGCCGCAACCCGGCAATCACCACTGCAAACACCGCCAACGTCGTGTTGTACAACGCCAACGCCGGAAAACCGAACACCAGCGCCAACACGGCCAGCCACCACCCTGCCCGCCCCGGCAACACGAAGCCGATCACGGCCGCGGCCAGTGCCGCCCAACCCAACACAGCAAAGTGAATCATCAATCCCAGATTCGAACGAACCAGGCATTCCCACCGGTTCGCGTCATCCACGCAGAGGCCGACCCACTGCGCATCCTCCATGAAGCCATAGCGCGCGCCATAACTGGCGGCCAGCCATAACGGCAGCAAAACAAGCAGCAAAATCACGGGCAGACGGCGGGACATGAAGCACTCCAATTAACCAAAAACGGCGGCCAGCTTAATCTCCCGACGGCCTTACGCAAGTGTTAACAACAGTTAACTGGCCAGCCAATCGCTGCAAAGTGTATCGTCCATCCACTATTACTCAGAATCAGGCCTGTTTGTTGCCGATACACGGCACTTTGGCGCAAATCCAGTGGTCATAGCCTGCGAACTCATTCGGCACCTTTTCTAAGGGATCTAGTCATGCTCCGTTCCTTGCGCTTCGCCGCCCTGTTTGGCGGCATTATTTTGAGTGCGTCCGCACTGGCAGTCGACATCGACGCCGCCAGTTATGGCTACCCCTTGACCAACCCGTTCGAGGCGACAATCGCCACGACTCCGCCGGACCTGCGCCCGGAGTTACCGCGCAACGAAGACATCAATCAGTCGGATCGCAGCGTCACCCTGCGCCCGGAGCGAGCATTCGAACTGCCGGACAACTTCTGGCCGGTAAAGAAACTCACCTACCGTATCGCCACTCAAGATAAAGCGGCACCGCTGATCTTCCTGATCGCCGGCACCGGCGCGCGCTATGACAGCAGCCTCAACGAGTACCTGAAAAAGCTCTACTACAAGGCCGGTTACCACGTGGTGCAACTGTCGTCGCCTACCAGCTTCGACTTCATGAGTGCCGCCTCACGCTTTGCCACACCGGGCATCACCAAGGAAGACGCCGAGGACATGTACCGGGTGATGCAGGCCGTTCGCGCGCAGAACCCGAGAGTGCCCGTCACCGATTACTACTTGACCGGTTACAGCCTGGGCGCACTGGATGCTGCGTTCGTCGCGCACCTGGACGAAACCCGCCGCAGCTTCAACTTCAAGAAAGTCCTGCTGCTCAACCCGCCGGTCAACCTCTACACCTCGATCACCAACCTGGACAAGCTGGTCCAGACCGAGGTCAAGGGCATCAACAGCACCACCACGTTCTATGAGCTGGTGCTGAACAAACTGACCCGCTACTTCCAGCAGAAAGGCTACATCGACCTCAACGATGCCCTGCTCTACGACATCCAGCAGTCCAAGCAACACCTGACGAACGAACAGATGGCCATGTTGATCGGCACCTCGTTCCGCTTCTCGGCGGCCGACATTGCCTTCACCTCGGACCTGATCAACCGTCGGGGCCTGATCACTCCACCCAAGTACCCGATCACCGAAGGCACCAGCCTCACGCCGTTCCTCAAGCGTGCGCTGCAATGCGACTTCGACTGCTACATCACCGAGCAGCTCATTCCGATGTGGCGCGCCCGCACCGATGGCGGCAGCCTGCTGCAGCTGATCGATCAGGTGAGTTTGTATGCACTGAAAGACTACCTGCACGACAGCCCGAAAATCGCCGTCATGCACAACGCTGACGACGTGATCCTCGGCCCGGGCGACCTCGGTTTTCTACGCAGGACGTTCGGCGATCGCTTGACTGTTTATCCGCTGGGCGGCCATTGCGGCAATCTCAATTACCGCGTCAACAGCGACGCCATGCTGGAGTTTTTCCGTGGCTAAACACCTCCTGCTTATCGCTGCGTTACTCTGTGCAGGCGTCGCCAATGCCGACAACAGCAAGGCCAACGCGCCGGTTGTGCTCGACAGTGACGGCTTCAAGGAGCCACTGAGCAAATTGAAAATCAACCCGGGGATGGATCAGCGCGAGTTCGAGCGCTCGACGCTCAACGCGCTGAACGTCTATGACCCGCTGGAAGAATGGAACCGCCGGGTTTACCACTTCAACTACCGCTTCGACCAATGGGTGTTCCTGCCCGTGGTGGACGGCTATCGCTACATCACGCCGAGTTTCCTGCGCACCGGCGTCAGCAACTTCTTCAACAACCTCGGCGACGTGCCAAATTTGTTGAACAGCCTGCTGCAGTTCAAGGGCAAGCGTTCGATGGAGATCTCCGGTCGACTGCTGCTCAATACCACCCTCGGCATCGCCGGCCTGTGGGACCCCGCCACCGCCATGGGCCTGCCGCGCAAGAACGAAGACTTTGGTCAGACACTGGGCTTCTACGGTGTACCGGGCGGCGCCTACTTCGTGCTGCCCATCCTCGGCCCTTCGAACATTCGCGACACCGGCGGCCTGGTGTTCGACTTCTCCGCAGAATCGGCAATCAACTTCCTGAACGTCTCCCACGTCAGCGAAAACCATCCGGAAATCTGGGTCCTGCGCGGCATCGACAAGCGCTACCAGACCACCTTCCGCTACGGCCAGCTGAACTCGCCGTTCGAATACGAGAAAGTGCGTTACGTGTACACCGAGGCGCGTAAATTGCAGATCGCCGAGTAATTCCACCGGCTACAAAAAAGGCCATTCGATGCGAATCGAATGGCCTTTTTCAAATTCCCAGTGGGAGCGAGCCTGCTCGCGAAAGCGGTGTATCAGTCAACCCATGCGTTGATTGTCAGACCGCATTCGCGAGCAGGCTCGCACAGTTTTAGCCTTTCACCAACTTCCAGATCTTGCTGAAAGCCATCACCCCGGCCAGCACCACCGCACCCGCCACAATCCCCGCCACCGCATTCAATAACGTCGGCACGATAAACCCGGCGCTGCCCGCCCCCGTGCTGACGCTTTCAATCCAGTGATGTACCACCGGCACGCCGTGCGTGAGAATCCCGCCGCCCACCAGGAACATCGCTGCCGTGCCGATCACCGACAGGCTTTTCATCATGTACGGCGCCGTACGCAATATCCCGGCGCCGATGCTTTTGGCCATCTGCCCGGGCTTCTGGGTCAGCCACAGGCCCAGGTCGTCGAGTTTGACGATGCCCGCCACCAGGCCATAGACACCAACGGTCATGATGATGGCAATGCCCGACAGCACGATCACCTGCTGAGTCAGCGACGCCCCCGCCACGGTACCCAACGTGATGGCGATGATTTCCGCCGAAAGAATGAAGTCAGTGCGGATGGCGCCTTTGATCTTGTCCTGCTCGAACGCCACCAGATCGGTCACCGGATCGGCCACCGCCTCGACCAGTTGTGCATGTTCGGCGTCATCTTCAGCCTGGCTATGCAGGAACTTGTGGGCCAGTTTCTCGAACCCTTCGAAGCACAGATAAGCACCACCGACCATCAACAGTGGCGTGACCAGCCACGGAATGAATGCGCTGATGGCCAGTGCCGACGGTACCAGGATCAGTTTGTTGCGAAACGAGCCCTTGGCCACGGCCCAGACCACCGGGATTTCCCGTTCGGCACGCACACCACTGACTTGCTGGGCATTAAGCGCCAGGTCGTCGCCGAGCACGCCGGCCGTCTTCTTCGCGGCCATTTTGGTCATCAACGCAACGTCGTCGAGTACCGCGGCGATGTCGTCGAGCAGCACCAGTAAACTGCTTCCTGCCATGGGTCAGGCTTCCCTTACACAAACAAAGTGCGCGAAGCATAGCGCTCAAGGTGTTTGCCAGCCACCGACTCGCATTCTTGAGCGCCGCGCGAGGCCGGTGCTAACATGCGCAACCGCCAGAACAGGCAAGGAATCACCTGGTTTATGAGCACTATCCGCGAGCGCAACAAAGAATTGATCCTGCGTGCCGCCAGTGAAGAATTTGCCGACAAGGGCTTCGCTGCGACCAAAACCAGCGACATCGCAGCCAAGGCGGGATTGCCCAAGCCCAACGTCTACTACTACTTCAAATCCAAGGAAAACCTCTACCGCGAGGTCCTTGAAAGCATCATCGAGCCGATCCTGCAGGCCTCGACACCGTTCAACGCCGACGGCGTGCCCAGCGAAGTGCTCAGCGGCTACATCCGTTCGAAAATCCGCATCTCCCGCGACCTGCCCTTCGCCTCCAAGGTGTTCGCCAGCGAAATCATGCACGGCGCCCCGCACCTGAGCGCCGACCTGGTCGAGCAACTCAATGGTCAGGCCAAGCACAACATCGACTGCATCCAGACCTGGATCGACCGCGGCCAGATCGCCCCCATCGACCCCAATCACCTGATGTTCAGCATCTGGGCCGCAACCCAGACCTACGCCGACTTTGACTGGCAGATCACAGCCATTACCGGCAAGGCCAAGCTCGATGAAGAAGATTACGAAGCGGCGGCGCAGACGATCATCCGGTTGGTGCTCAAGGGGTGTGAGCCGGACCGGTAAGCCGTAGCGCGGCTATTCGCGAGCAGGCTCGCTCCCACAGGGTTTTGTGTTGAAAGCAAAATTAGTGATCACTGAAGATCCACTGTGGGAGCCAGCCTGCTGGCGATTGCGACGATCCGGTTTTTGATCAAACCCAGATGGCATCCCACAGCGGATAGTCGCCAAGGCGCTCTACCAATCCTGCACGCAATGGGTTGGCCACGACATACCGCGCCAGTTTCACCAAGTCTTCATCTCGTCGTAATGCTCGGTCGTGAAAGCCCCGTTGCCAGAGACTGATCTTTCGATCGGTGGCTAGGTTCACCGCTTTGGTACACAACGATTTGGCCTTCTGCATCAGTCCACTCAGAGACCCCTGCTGCAATTCGATCAACCAATGAAAGTGATCAGGCATGACAACCCAGGCCAATGAGTTGGCACATCCTTGCTCTTGTGCGGCGCGAAATTGTGCGACGACTAATCTGCCCAAGGCGAAATCCTTAAAAGCAGGTTCCCGGTCGAATGTGTTGGTAGTCAAAAGATAGATGCGGTTCTGTTCTGCATAGCGGCCGACACGCAGGCGATGTGAAGCGGCTAAATCCGGCATTCCTTTGCCCTTTTCATAGTGAAGTCACGAAAAAGGCTAGACCTCGGATAGCCGGAGGGCGGAGCGAATTTTTAGCTGGATGTGTCTGGTAGACCGCCATCGCCAGCAGGCTGGCTCCCACAATGGATCTCTGACACTCAGATAATCCACCTGTGGGAGCCAGCCTGCTGGCGAAAGCGGTAGGTCAGTCACCCATTAATCAAGCACTAACCCCCGCATCCGCCCGCAATCCCAACGCCTCGATCGCATTGATTGCGCATTGCTCATCGACATCAGAAAGATCACCACTGATCCCCACCGCCCCTAACACGTTCCCTTCCTGATCCCGAATCAACACACCGCCCGGTGCCGGCACCACGCTGCCCTGCCCGAGGCTGTTCAAAGCCGCGATGAACGCCGGGCGTTGTTGTGCGTCCAGCGCCAGCAGGCGTGAGCCTTTGCCCAGGGCGATGGCGCCCCAGGCTTTGCCGATGGCGATCTGCGGGCGTAGCAGGCTGGCGCCGTCTTCGCGCTGCAGGGACACCAGGTGCCCACCGGCGTCCAGCACGGCAATGGTTAACGGAGCCGCCGAGATTGCCCGTCCCGCGGAGATGGCCTGACTGGTCAGGTTGACTGCAACTTTCAAGGTTAAAGCGCTCATGGTGCCGTCCTCATTTTGTTATACGGAAAGCGGTAGGCCTTCGTTTTGTTCAGAAGTCCGATAGGACAAATAGAACACAACAACTTATTTTTTTGTATACAATAATTTTCGAAAAGCGCCACATGCGACGAAAAGCCACAGCAGAACCGGCTTCCGACGAATGAAACGACCGCTTGAGAAAATGGATTGACCTGCGCCGTCCGCCGTGAATACACTCTGCGCAAAGCCACTTGTATACAATTACAAAACGTAAGAGGCACAAAACCATGAGCAAAATGAGAGCAATCGAAGCCGCCGTTCTGGTGATGCGCCGTGAAGGGGTTGATACCGCTTTTGGCATCCCGGGTGCAGCCATCAACCCTCTGTACTCCGCCCTGCAAAAGGTCGGCGGCATTGATCACGTCCTCGCTCGCCACGTTGAAGGCGCCTCGCACATGGCCGAGGGCTACACCCGCACCAAGGCCGGCAACATCGGCGTGTGCATCGGTACTTCCGGGCCTGCCGGTACTGACATGGTCACCGGGCTCTACAGCGCCTCGGCCGACTCGATCCCGATCCTTTGCATCACCGGGCAAGCACCCCGCGCCCGTATGCACAAGGAAGACTTCCAGGCGGTCGACATCACGACCATCGTCAAGCCAGTGACCAAGTGGGCAACCACCGTCATGGAACCGGGCCAGGTGCCTTATGCGTTCCAGAAAGCCTTCTACGAAATGCGCTCCGGCCGTCCAGGCCCGGTGCTGATCGACTTGCCGTTCGACGTGCAGATGGCTGAAATCGAATTTGACATCGACGCCTACGAACCACTGCCGCTGGCCAAGCCATCCGCTAACCGCGTGCAAATCGAGAAGGCCCTGGCCATGCTCGATCAGGCCGAGCGTCCACTGCTGGTGGCCGGTGGCGGCATCATCAATGCCGATGCCAGCGAATTGCTGGTGGAGTTCGCCGAGTTGACCGGTATTCCTGTGATCCCGACCCTGATGGGCTGGGGCACGATCCCGGACGATCATCCATTGATGGTCGGCATGGTCGGTTTGCAGACTTCGCACCGCTACGGCAACGCCACGCTGCTCAAGTCCGACGTGGTGCTGGGTGTCGGTAACCGTTGGGCCAACCGTCACACCGGTTCGATCGACGTGTACACCGAAGGCCGCAAGTTCATTCACGTCGACATCGAGCCAACGCAAATCGGTCGCGTGTTCAACCCGGACCTGGGCATCGTGTCCGACGCTGCTGCCGCGCTGACTGTGTTCATCGAAGTTGCTCGCGAATGGCAAGCCGCCGGCAAGCTGAAAAACCGCAGTGCCTGGTTGCAAGACTGCCAGCAGCGCAAGGCCAGCCTGCAGCGCAAGACTCACTTCGACAACGTACCGGTCAAGCCGCAGCGCGTTTACGAAGAAATGAACCAGGTGTTCGGCAAAGACACCTGCTACGTCAGCACCATCGGTCTGTCGCAGATTGCCGGTGCGCAGTTCCTGCACGTCTACAAACCGCGTCACTGGATCAACTGCGGCCAGGCCGGTCCATTGGGCTGGACCATCCCGGCTGCGCTGGGCGTGGTCAAGGCCGATCCGACCCGCAAGGTCGTGGCACTGTCGGGCGACTACGACTTCCAGTTCATGATCGAAGAATTGGCGGTGGGCGCGCAGTTCAAGCTGCCGTACATCCACGTGGTGGTCAACAACTCGTACCTGGGGCTGATTCGTCAGGCTCAGCGCGGTTTCGACATGGACTACTGCGTGCAGCTGTCCTTCGATAACCTGAACGCTCCGGAACTCAACGGTTACGGTGTCGATCACGTCGCCGTCGCCGAAGGCCTCGGCTGCAAGGCCCTGCGTGTGTTCGAACCGGATCAGATCCAGCCGGCCCTGCGCAAGGCTCAGGAACTGATCGAAGAGTTCAAGGTGCCGGTGATCGTGGAGATTATTCTGGAGCGTGTGACCAACATTTCCATGGGTACCGAAATCAACGCCGTCAATGAATTCGAAGACCTGGCGCTGGTCGGCAACGACGCGCCGACCGCGATTTCGCTGCTCGATTAAGTTGACCTGATACCTGTAGCAGCTGCCGAGGTACGAGGCTGCGTTGCGTGTCCGCAGGACCGCCGTCGAGGGCCGCTTCGCAGCCCAACGCAGCCTCGTTCCTCGGCAGCTGCTACAGGCACCTACTTTTACAGGAGACCACCATGCCGCGTTTCGCAGCCAACCTGTCCATGCTGTTCACTGAGCAGGATTTTCTTTCCCGTTTTGAAGCGGCCGCCAAGGCCGGTTTCAGTGGTGTCGAATACCTGTTTCCTTACGACTTCAGTTCCGCCGAGATCAAGGCCAAACTCGATGCCAACGGCCTGACCCAGGTGCTGTTCAACCTGCCAGCCGGTGACTGGGCCAAGGGCGAACGCGGTATCGCGTGCCTGCCGGACCGGGTTGAGGAGTTCCGCGCCGGTGTCGACCTGGCCATTGCTTACGCCAAAGTGCTGGGCAACACCCAAGTCAACTGCCTGGCAGGTATTCGTCCACAAGGCATCGACGATGCGACCGTGGAAAAAACCTTCGTCGCCAACCTCAAATATGCGGCCGACAAGCTGCAAGCGGCGGGCATCAAACTGGTGATGGAAGCGATCAACACCCGTGACATCCCGGGTTTCTACCTGAACAACACGGCGCAAGCCCTGTCGATTCGCGAACAGGTCGGTAGCACCAACCTGTTCCTGCAATACGACATCTACCACATGCAAATCATGGAGGGCGACCTGGCCCGCACCATGGCCACGCACTTGGGCGAGATCAACCACATCCAGTTGGCCGACAACCCGGGGCGCAACGAACCAGGCACCGGTGAAATCAACTACCGCTTCCTGTTCGAACACCTGGACCGCATCGGTTATCAGGGGTGGATTGGCTGTGAGTACAAACCGCTGACCACCACGGAAGCGGGTTTGGGCTGGCTCAAAACCCATAACGCGATCTGATCCGAGACCGCGTCATCGTTCTTCGCTGTAGGAGCGAGGCTTGCCCGCGAAGGCGCCCTCGCCGACACCCCACGAATTTCGCGAACAGAGCAATAAAAACAAGAGGATTTTCTCATGGCTAAAATCGGATTTATCGGCACCGGCATCATGGGCCACCCAATGGCATTGAACCTGCAGAAAGCCGGTCACAGCCTGTTCCTGTCGGCGCATCACGACGCTGCGCCGGCCGACCTGATCGCCGGTGGCGCTGTCGCTCTGGCGAACCCGAAAGAAGTCGCTCAGGAAGCCGAATTCATCATCGTCATGGTCCCGGATACCCCACAGGTCGATGACGTGCTGTTCCGTGCCGACGGCGTTGCGGCCGGTGTTGGCAAAGGCAAAATCGTGATCGACATGAGCTCGATCTCGCCAACGGCTACCAAAGCGTTCGCGGCAAAAATCAACGAAAAAGGCGCTCAGTACCTCGACGCGCCGGTGTCCGGCGGTGAAGTCGGCGCCAAGGCTGCGACCCTGAGCATCATGGTCGGTGGCGATGCCGATGCCTTCGAACGCGCTCTGCCGCTGTTTCAGGCCATGGGCAAGAACATCACCCTGGTGGGCGGCAACGGCGACGGTCAAACCGCGAAAGTGGCCAACCAGATCATCGTGGCGCTGAACATCCAGGCCGTGGCCGAGGCCCTGTTGTTCGCGTCGAAAAACGGTGCTGATCCGGCCAAGGTCCGTGAAGCACTGATGGGCGGTTTCGCCTCCTCGAAGATTCTCGAGGTGCACGGCGAGCGCATGATCAAAGGCACTTTCGACCCGGGTTTCCGCATCAGCCTGCACCAGAAAGACCTCAACCTGGCCCTGGCTGGCGCACGCGAATTGGGCATCAACCTGCCAAATACCGCCAACACCCAGCAAGTGTTCAGCACCTGCGCGGCCATCGGTGGCAGCAACTGGGACCACTCGGCGCTGATCAAGGGCCTGGAGCATATGGCGAATTTCTCGATTCGCGATAAATAAGCCAATCACCCGCTCCTCGTAGGAGCGAGGCTTGCCCGCGAAAGGATCGCCTCGGTGCAGCAGAAATACCGTGGCGTCCGGTTCGCGGGCAAGCCTCGCTCCTACAGAGGGCAAGCAGTCTTCCCCAATAACAAGAAAACCCGGGAGCCCGCCATGTCGGTCGATCCACAACAATTCCTGCGCGAGCTGTTCGCCACAGCCATTGACGCGGCCCACCCACAGCAAGTCCTCGAAGCTCATTTACCCAAAGACCGCAGCGGTCGGGTGATCGTCATTGGCGCCGGCAAAGCCGCAGCCGCCATGGCTCAAGTCGTCGAGCGCTGCTGGCAGGGTGAAGTCTCAGGTCTGGTGGTGACCCGTTATGGCCACGGCGCCCCCTGCGAAAAAATCGAAGTCGTCGAAGCCGCTCATCCGGTGCCGGACGCGGCGGGTCTGGCCGTGGCCAAACGGGTGCTGGAACTGGTCAGCAACCTGACCGAAGACGACCGCGTGATCTTCCTGCTGTCGGGCGGCGGCTCTGCCCTGCTGGCCCTCCCTGCGGCCGGCATTACCCTCGCCGACAAGCAATCCATCAACAAAGCCCTGCTCAAATCCGGCGCAACCATCGGCGAGATGAACTGCGTGCGCAAGCACCTCTCCGCGATCAAAGGCGGCCGCCTGGGCAAAGCCTGCTGGCCTGCCACTGTTTATACCTATGCGATTTCCGATGTACCGGGCGACCTCGCCACGGTTATCGCCTCCGGCCCGACTGTGGCCGACCCAAGCACCTCGGCTGAAGCGTTGGCAATCCTCAAGCGCTATGGCATCGAGGTCACGACGTCGGTACGCAACTGGCTGCAAAGCGCGGAATCGGAGACGGTCAAACCCGGCGATCCGAGCCTTGAACGCAGTTACTTCCAGTTGATCGCCCGTCCACAACAGTCGCTCGAAGCGGCCGCGGTGAAAGCTCGCCAGGCCGGTTTCAGCCCGCTGATCCTCGGTGACCTGGAAGGCGAATCCCGCGAGGTGGCCAAGGTTCACGCCGGCATCGCGCGGCAAGTGGTCTTGCATGGCCAGCCATTGGCGGCGCCGTGCGTGATCCTCTCGGGTGGTGAAACCACCGTCACCGTACGCGGCAATGGCCGGGGCGGACGCAACGCCGAATTTCTGCTGAGCCTGACCGACAGCCTCAAAGGCCTGCCCGGTGTCTACGCGCTGGCCGGTGACACCGATGGCATTGACGGCTCCGAAGACAACGCCGGCGCAATCATGACCCCGGACAGCTACGCCCGCGCCACCGCCCTGGGTCTGAGCGCCAGCGACGAATTGGATAACAACAATGGCTACGGCTATTTCGAGGCGCTGGACGCACTGATCGTCACCGAGCCGACCCGTACCAACGTCAACGACTTCCGCGCCATCCTGATTCTCGAGAGCCCTAAACATGACGCCTGACAAAAAAGTCAAAATCCTCGCCACCCTCGGCCCGGCCACCGACGGGATCGACAACATCCGTGAGCTGGTGCTGGCCGGGGTCAACATCTTCCGCCTGAACTTCAGCCATGGCGATCACGCCGACCACGCCCAGCGCTATCAGTGGATCCGTGAAGTCGAGCGCCAGCTCAATTACCCGCTCGGGATTCTGATGGACCTGCAAGGTCCGAAACTGCGGGTCGGCAAGTTCGCCGTGGGCAAGGTGCAATTGCATCGTGGCCAGGCCTTGCGCTTGGACCTGGACCCGACGCCGGGGGATGAACGTCGGGTCAACCTGCCGCACCCGGAAATCATCGCGGCGCTGGAGCCGGGCATGGACCTGCTGCTGGACGACGGCAAACTGCGCCTGCGTGTCGTGACCAAGTATGCCGATGCCATCGACACCACCGTACTCAATGGCGGCGAGCTGTCGGACCGCAAAGGCGTGAACGTGCCGCAAGCGGTGCTGGAACTGAGCCCGTTGACCGCCAAGGATCGTCGCGACTTGAACTTCGGTCTGGAGCTGGGTGTGGACTGGGTGGCGCTGTCGTTCGTACAGCGTCCGGAAGACATTCGTGAAGCCCGCAAACTGATCGGCGACAAAGCGTTTCTGATGGCCAAGATCGAGAAACCATCGGCGGTGACACAGCTGCGGGAAATCGCCGAGTTGAGCGACGCAATTATGGTCGCTCGCGGAGATCTCGGCGTTGAAGTGCCAGCCGAAAGCGTGCCGCAGATTCAGAAGAACATCATCAGCACTTGCCGCGAACTGGGCAAACCGGTGGTCGTGGCGACGCAGATGCTGGAGTCGATGCGCTTCTCCCCGGCCCCGACCCGTGCTGAGGTGACTGATGTTGCCAACGCCGTGGCCGAAGGTGCCGATGCCGTGATGTTGTCGGCGGAAACCGCGTCCGGCGAGTACCCGCTGGAAGCCGTGCAGATGATGAGCAAAATCATCCGCCAGGTGGAAAACGGTCCGGACTATCAGACGCAACTGGATGTGAGCCGGCCGAAGGCTGAAGCGACCGTGTCCGATGCGATCAGCTGCGCGATCCGTCGTATCAGTAACGTGCTGCCGGTGGCGGTCTTGGTCAACTACAGCGAGTCCGGTACGTCGAGTCTGCGTGCGGCGCGGGAACGGCCAACGGTACCGATTCTGAACCTGACGCCGAACTTGCAGACCGCACGCCGATTGACGGTGGCGTGGGGCGTGCATTCGGTGGTCAATGACCGGCTGCGCCAGGTGGATGAGGTGTGCTCGACGGCGTTGGAGATTGCGCAGGCGCAGGGCATGGCCAAGCGTGGCGATACGTTATTGATCACCGCTGGTGTGCCTTTCGGGCAGCCGGGGTCGACTAACTCATTGCGTATTGAGACGTTGATTTAACGCCTGCGCCGGCCTCTTCGCGGGCAAGCCTCACTCCTACAGTTTGAGTCGTTCGCAACGATCGTGGTCGACATAAATCCGTAGGAGCGGGGCTTGCCCGCGAAGAAGGCAACTCGGTCCCCCTGACACACAGATAAAAAATGCCTGCCAACCACTTCAACACCCACTGCCCCGATTGGGCGACTGCCCTGCTCAACGGCTTCAGCCAGATCTTCCTCCAGCGCCATCCGCTGTGCGGTCTGCTGTGCCTGTTGGCGATTCTTTTTACCGCGCCATCCCTGCTTGGCGGTGCGCTGTTGGGTGGCGTCGCCGGATTGCTCACCGCGCAACGTCGCAACTATGCCAAGGCCGATCGTCAGGCCGGGCTGTTCAGTTACAACGGTGTTTTACTCGGCTTGCTGCTGAGTCTCTATTTCCCTTGGTCAGCGATGTTGCCACTGGTGATCATTGCCGCTGGCGGACTGAGTGCAATGCTCACTGAGCAATGGCTCAAGCGCGCACGCGACCATCATTGCCCGCCCGCCTACACCGCGCCTTTTGTCGGCACAAGCTGGCTACTACTGTTGTTCGCCGCCCCCCAACACCCCGCGCCACTGCTGGAACTGAACACGCTCAACCTGCTTGCCGCTTCACTGAAGGGGCTTGGCCAGGTGATGTTTCTGGGTCATCCATTGGCGGGGGCGCTGATAGCCCTCGGCTTGCTGATCGCCGACCGCCGCGCGTTTTTATGGGCGCTGCTGGCGTCCGCTGCCGGCCTCGGCTTCGCCTTGCTGCATCACGAAACGTCTAGTGCATTGCTCGGCTTGAACAGCTACAACCCCGTGTTGGCGGCCCTTGCCTTCAGCCATGTTCGCCGTCCCCCCTGGCTGCCGCTGCTGGGCATTGCGCTGGCGATACTGCTCACACCGGCATTCGCCGCACTCGGTCTGGCCACGCTCACCGCGCCATTCATCCTCGCCTGCTGGCTGACCCGCGCGGGCCTTCGCCTGTTGCGCCAAACAACGATAGACAGCGCGCCTTGCGCTTTGAAGGAGAATCAACCTAGGCTTCGCTGATCATTGGTTCAGGCGGTATCCATGGACAGCAGCAAAAACTGGCGTGAAGAGCTTTACGTCATGGTTTTCCACAGCGACACCAAGGCAGGACGTCGCTTCGACGGCATCCTGCTATTGATCATCCTCGCGAGCATCATCATCGTGATGCTCGACAGCATCGATGCCATCCACCAGAACTACGCCAACGTGCTGGCGTATATCGAGTGGGGCTTCACAGTCATCTTCGCCATCGAATACGGCTTGCGCCTGTACTGCTCGCCCAAGCCATTGCGCTATGCGTTCAGCTTCTATGGATTGGTGGATTTACTGGCGATCGTGCCCGGCATCCTCGCGCTGTATTACGCCGATGCGCAGTACCTGCTGATCATCCGGATCATTCGGATGCTGCGGATTTTCCGCGTGCTCAAACTCAGTCCCTACCTCAAGCAAGCCAACTATTTGATGTCGGCGCTGCGCGGCAGCAAACAGAAAATCGTGGTGTTCCTGGTCAGCGTCTGCACATTGGTGACCGTGTTCGGCACGCTGATGTACGTGATTGAAGGTCCGGAACACGGCTTTACCAGCATTCCCAAAGGCATCTATTGGGCTATCGTGACGTTGACCACTGTGGGCTTCGGCGACATCGTGCCGAAGACACCGCTGGGTCAGGTTATTTCGTCGCTGGTGATGATCACCGGTTACTCGATTATCGCGGTGCCGACCGGGATTTTCACCGCAGAACTGGCCAATGCCATGCGCGGCGAACAGCTGCAACACGACTGTCCGGTGTGCCAAAAAAACAGCCATGAACATGGGGCGGCTTTCTGCTCGCGTTGCGGCAATCAGCTGTTCAAAAAAACGGAATAAGCAAAGTGCTTTTTAATCTTTATGGGACTATGTGAGCGCAGTTATAGTCGCCGGCCAATCGCCTCACTTTTGAATAAGAACCTTTCGAACAAGGAATGCGCAGTGAAAAAAATCTTTGCCGCCTCACTGCTGGCCGCCGGCCTGGCATTGACCAGTGTTGCTCAGGCCGCACCGACCCTGCTTAACGTTTCCTACGACGTGATGCGAGATTTCTACAAAGACTACAACACTGCCTTCCAGAAACACTGGCAAGCCGAGCACAACGAAAACATCATCTTGCAGATGTCTTTCGGCGGCTCCAGCAAACAGGCGCGTTCGGTGATCGACGGCCTGCCGGCTGACGTCATCACCATGAACATGGCCACCGACATCAACGCCCTGGCGGACAATGGCAAACTGGTCCCCGACAACTGGGTCACCCGCCTGCCGACTAACAGTGCACCGTTCACCTCAGCCACCGTGTTCATCGTCCGCAAAGGCAACCCCAAAGCCCTGAAAGACTGGCCCGACCTGCTCAAGGACGGCGTGCAAGTGATCGTGCCGAACCCGAAAACCTCGGGCAACGGCCGCTACACCTACCTGTCGGCCTGGGGTTATGTACTGAAAAACGGCGGTGACGAAAACAAGGCCAAAGACTTCGTCGGCAAACTGTTCAAACAAGCGCCAGTACTCGATACCGGCGGTCGCGCAGCCACCACCACTTTCATGACCAACCAGATCGGCGACGTGCTGGTGACCTTCGAAAACGAAGCGGAAATGATTGCCCGTGAGTTCGGCCGTGACCAGTTCGAAGTGATCTACCCGAGCGTTTCTGCTGAAGCCGAGCCGCCGGTGTCGGTGGTCGACAAAGTGGTCGAGAAAAAAGGCACTCGCGCAGCGGCTGAGGAATACCTGAAGTACCTGTGGTCGCCGGAAGGCCAGGAAATCGCAGCGGCGAACTACCTGCGTCCGCGTGATCCGGCGGTGCTGGCCAAGTACCTCGATCGCTTCCCGGCGGTGGATTTCCTGTCCGTGGAAAAAACCTTTGGCGACTGGCGCACCGTGCAGAAGACCCACTTCAACGATGGCGGGATCTTTGACCAGATTTACAACGGCCAGTAAGTCCTGAGTCCAACAAAAAAGCGACCTTCTCAGGTTAATGCGAAACACGCTCTTGGTAGCAGCCTGCGTTCGGCTGCTGTAGGAGCGAGGCTTGCCCGCGAAGGCGTCAGTTTTGACACACTGCGTTATCGTTCTTCGCGAGCAAGCTTCGCTCCTGCAGCCGAACGCAGGCTGCGCCAGCTGCTACAGATCGCGTTACGGCTTAACTGACTCTCATTAACCTTCACAGGTCGCTTTTTTGTGGGCACCAGATTGCTCGCAATAACCCGGTATCCGTTACGAATCTCTGTGGTGAGGGAGATTGCTCCCTCGCCACAATTTTCACCGCAGGTTTACCCACTTCGTCGGAACGCCGCCCGGAGCCGGCTCGCTCCCACACGTCTGCGACAGGGCAGTTACATCGGCGGGGTTACGCCGTCCTTGCCGGCCGAGATGGATTGGGCTGTCAGCGTTCCGTCGGCACTTTGGGTGACGAACGTCACGATCTTCACTCCCACCTTCAGCAAGCTGCGATCACCCGGCACCAGGTTTACGATCGGCACGTCCTCCGGCACCAGAATCTTCTGCTGGCCGCCCTTGTAGTTGACGGTCAAAACACGGCCATTACTGACCACCAAATCGCCCACGCTGCCATTGGTCATGCTGCTGCCCTTGACCAGATCAAAGGGCCGATGGCCGTCGCCGCTGCCGGCCAGTTCCGGTGGGAAGACGTGGACTTCCAGCGCCTTGAGGGTGCCATCTTCCTGCGGGATGGCTGCCGAACCGATGTAGCTGCCGGGTTTGATGTCATCGATGTTGGCCAGGGTGACGGCGCGAATTTTCGTGTCTTTGGTCAGATTGATGATTACGTTTTCACCGTTATTGACGTGGACTTTCAACACGTCAGGGCTGACCTCGGTGATCTCGCCACGCACCCCGATGCGCATGCCTGGCGCGTCAGTGGCCTGGGCCAGACCCGCGCTGAATAAGGTGATCAAGGTAAACGCTGAAGCGCCGCGAATCAGGTGACGGAACATCGCATTCATGGAAGTGCCTTCCGGTTATGAAACGTTAGGTGTGAACATAAGCACGCTATCGAACAGGATGTAAGTGAATGTATTATCAGCGCTCTATGTCCGGACGCAAGGTTCATCGGCGGTCAGCCCAGACCTGCGTCACTCATTGCGCAATGGAATGAGTGCTATCACGCCAACCCCTCTTCCGCCGTTTTGGCCTGCCGCTTAGCCTGCGTGCATTCCCCCAATTGTTCAGCGAGACCTGTTATGAACCCAGCGACCCACATGCCTCACGGCGCCGCGACGATGACCCGAGGCATGGTGCTGCTGTTCGCCTTCTGCTGCGGCGCCATTGTGGCCAATATTTACTACGCCCAGCCGATCATTGGTTTGATCGCGCCGGACATCGGCCTGACCAGCACCCTGGCCAGCCTGATTGTCTCGCTGACCCAGATTGGTTACGCGCTGGGCCTGTTCTTTCTGGTGCCGTTGGGTGATCTGCTGGAGAACCGCCGGTTGATGATCATCACCACCCTGGTGGCGATTGCCAGCCTGCTGGGTGCAGCGTGGACCGATCAGCCGAACCTGTTTTTGCTCATCTCGCTGTTGGTGGGTTTCAGTTCGGTGTCCGTGCAAATCCTGATTCCGCTCGCCGCGCACCTCGCGCCGGAAGAGTCCCGTGGCCGAGTGGTCGGCGGGATCATGGGGGGATTGCTGCTGGGGATTCTATTGGCACGGCCAGTGTCCAGCGTGGTGGCTGACCACTTCGGCTGGCGGGCGATGTTTGTGATTGCGGCGGGGTTGATGGCGGCGATCAGTATCGTGCTGGCGCTGACCATTCCCAAGCGCCAGCCTGATCACAGCGCTTCTTACGGCCAGTTACTGGGTTCTCTGTGGACGCTGCTGTGCCAGCAACCGGTATTGCGTCAGCGCGCGTTTTACCAGGGTTGCATGTTCGCCACGTTCAGTCTGTTCTGGACCGCCGTGCCGCTCGAACTGGCACGCAATCATGGCCTGTCACAAACACAGATTGCGATCTTCGCCCTGGTGGGTGCCATCGGCGCCATCGCTGCGCCCATCGCCGGCCGACTGGCCGATGCCGGACATACCCGCATCGCTTCGCTGCTGGCCTTGTTGTTCGCGAGCCTGAGTTTCCTGCCAGCGTTCGTCCATCCGCTCTATAGCGTCATCGGCCTCGCGGTCACCGGCGTGGTACTCGACTTCTGCGTACAGATGAACATGGTCCTCGGCCAACGCGCGGTGTACGCCCTCGACGCCAAAAGCCGCAGTCGTCTGAACGCGCTGTACATGACCAGCATTTTTATCGGTGGCGCGTTTGGTTCCTCGGTGGCCAGTGTGGTGTATGAACACGGCGGCTGGTTGTGGATCGTGATCGTGGGGAGCGTGTTTCCGTTGTTGGCGTTACTGCGGTTTTTGAGTGTTTCGCGGGAGCGTTCGCTGGCAACGGCTTAATCGCCAAAGGCTTCGCGGACAAGCGCCTGAAGAACCGGGCTTGTCCGCGAATGCGATGTACCTGATGCCCCTCAATGTCGAACCAACTTCTCCATCGCCGCATCGGCCAGAAAGGAAGAGCGGCTCTTGACGTTATGTTCACGCACATATCGATCGATGCGCTGGATAACATAGCCAGGCAGCGTCACGTTGACCTTCTCGGTCTTGCCCATATACGGCGCGATGTCCAGCTCCAGCATGCCCCAGCCCATGTCGGCAAAATCCGGATTGCCGCGATGAGCCGCCGCCGACGTAGGCATCGGAATCGACTCGCCGTCAGCGGCCATCTCCTGAAGCATGATGTGCGCAATCTCGACTGCCGCATTGTAGGCATCTTCAAACGTATCCCCGGCCGTTACGGCGCCTGGAATATCGGGGATCTGAATACCGATGGCGGTGTTCTCGTCGCCCCACTCGATACAGATTGGATATTGCATTATGGATCTCCTGCGTAACTGGCTCCCGGGCAATACAGCCCGGCTCGCCTCCTGATGCTTTTGACCGTCCCGATCGGCAAATCCTTTTTCGGATGCGGGACGGGTATCGTGTACGGGTTGTATCGGTGTTTGAAGAGGTGATGACTGCCGGTAATCCGATCCAGTATCCAGCCGGCCTCCTCCAATTCCTTGATCAATTGCCTGCTCTGCACCAGTAGCCTCCTTGCTCAGGCCCAACAAACGTAACCCTAGAGTTATCTTTACTCAAGCACATAAATCGGTATAGCGACGTTCGGTTGTTTTACAGCATGTGATTCAGACCGCCTCATTCCCCCCAGGCATGACTCCTATGCCCCCCACCCGCGTTCCGCCCTCACCGCCTCAGGGTCACTATCGATCTCAGCCAACCGGCTTCCTCATCCAGGACTACGATCATGACTCTTCAAGCACAACTCGATGCCTTCAAAGCCGACTTCAAGGCCGGCAAACCGCCCTACAACGCACCGGCCGAAATCCACCCGATCATGGAGCGCGCCACTGCCGAGCTGATTGCATCCGGCGCGGCGAACAAAGCACTAAAAGTCGGAGACAAGGCACCGCTGTTCACCCTTAAAGATCCCGATGGCCATCCGGTGTCTTCCGCCGATTTGCTGGCCAAAGGTCCATTGGTGCTGACTTTTTACCGTGGTGTCTGGTGCCCGTACTGCAATATGGAGCTGCAAGCCTTGCAGGCATTCCTGCCGACGTTGCTGGACGCTGGCGCAAACCTGGTGGCGATTTCGCCCCAGATTGCCGCCAACAGCCGCAAGTCCGTGCGCACCAACGGCCTGCAATTCCCGATCCTCAGCGATACCCATAACGATGTAGCGGACGCCTTTGGCTTGCGCTTCGAGTTGCCGGATTACCTGATTGAGTTGTACAAGAATCTGCGCAACGACTTGCCGACGTTCAATGACGATCCATCGTGGACGCTGCCGATGCCGGCGCGTTATGTCATCGGTCAGGATGGCGTGATTCGTTACGCCGAGGTCAACCCGGATTACACTCAGCGTCCGGAGCCTGAAGCGATGTTGGATGCTATTCGCGGCTGACCCTTTCAAATGCCGTCTGACCCGCGGTGTGTTCGTTCAAGGAGCTTGCAATGACCCGACGTACCTTTCTCATCACCGGCGCCAGCAAAGGCATTGGCCGAGCGGTGGCCGAGCATCTGGACCGTGCGGGGCACCGGGTGGTTGGCATTGCTCGATCACCTGACCTGAGCTTTCCGGGCATATTGTTTCCGCTGGACCTGAGCGACCGGGCGCTGACCCAGGAAGTGCTGGCGGATCTGGCCAGGACTTACGAGTTCGACGGACTGGTGAATAACGTCGGCCTGGTGCGCCCACAAGTGCTGGGCGAAATCGACCTGGAAACGTTCGATGACGTGATGCGGGTCAACCTGCATTCGGCCTTGCAGGCCACTCAAGCACTGCTGCCGAACATGCGCGCCAATGGCTGGGGCCGGGTGGTGAACATCTCCAGCCTGACCGTGCTTGGCATCGCTCAACGCACGGCTTATGCCGCCGCCAAAGCGGCGCTGATCAGCTTCACGCGATCATGGGCGCTGGAGCTGGCGCAAACCGGTGTGACGGTAAACGCCGTGGCGCCGGGACCGACTGAAACGGAACTGTTTCGCGCCAACAATCCGCCGGGCAGTGAGGGCGAGGCGCGTTACCTGGCCGGCGTGCCGATGGGACGTTTGGGTCAGCCCCAGGAAATCGCGGCGGCGATTGCGTTTTTGTTGTCGGAGCAGAGCGGGTTCATTACCGGACAAACCTTGTTTGTCGACGGAGGCGCTTCGATCGGCAAAGCCGCGTTCTGACCGGCAACACAATCCCCCTGTGGGAGCGAGCCTGCTCGCGAAAGCGGCTTCACATCCAACAATGATGTTAGCTGATACCGCTTTCGCGAGCAGGCTCGCTCCCACAGTGGATCTCTGGTGATTTCCAGCACTGCACAAGGACTTAAGATGGACCGCCTCAGCGCAATGGAAACTTTCGTCTACGTGGTGGAAACCGGTTCATTTTCCGCCGCCGCCCGGCGCCTGAATATTGGTCAGCCCGCCGTGTCGAAGGCCATCGCTCAACTGGAGGCGCGGCTGGCTGTCCGGCTGCTTTTACGCTCGACCCGCGGCCTGACACCCACCGAAGCCGGTCTGGCGTTTTTCGAACGATCCAAGCGTGCCATCGAAGAAGCCGATGAGGCCGACAACGCCGCACGCGGTGCCGCCAGCGGCCTCACCGGCAGCTTGCGCATTTGCGCCGCCGTGACTTTCGGCCGACTGCACATCGTTCCACACCTCGGACCGTTCCTTGAGCAAAACCCGGAACTGAACATCGACCTGATGCTCGACGACCGCAACGTCAATCTCGTGGAAGAAGGCGTCGACATCGCCCTGCGCATGGGGGCCTTGAGCGACTCCGGCCTCACGGCCCGCAAGATCGCCGAATGCCGACGCGTGGTGCTGGGTACCCCGGCGTACTTCGAAAAACACGGTGAACCCACCTGCCCGGCCGACCTGTGCAAGCATCAGGCAGTCGTTTACACATTGGGTGGCGGCGCCAATTGGCAGTTCCGCAACAAGACCGAGGAGCAAGCCGTCATTATCAACGGCCGAATCCGCGTCAACGCCGCCGAAGGTTTGCGTGAAGCCGTGCTCGCCCATCAGGGGCTGACCATGGCGTCCGAGTGGATGTTTACGCCCGAGTTGGCCAGCGGTGCGGTCAGGGAAGTGATGAGCGATTGGCGGCTGCCGAATCTGGACCTGTGGGCCGTGTTCCCGACCGGCAGAATGGCCAGCGCCAAGGCTCGGGCGTTTGTGGAGTATGTGCAGGGGTTGTTGGTGCAAGAAGACTGACATTTCGATTATTTCGTTTATTGCGATATTCGATTAATTCGAATAGCCTGCCAATTTCACTTATACAGAATATTGGAAACCGACATGCCGCCTGTCAATCACTCACCAATCTCCTTGCCCATGGAGCGCGAAGTACAAGTTGCCATTGAGGGGCAGCGCACCTTGGGAGCCTACCTCGCAACTCAATTCGAAACCCAGCGCATTCAGATTTTCGACGAGCAGAACGAAGCTCACAGTGTCGAACTTCCCACCTCAGCGCTCCGACTGCTGGTCGACATCCTGGCAGAGCTCGCGGCGGGAAACGCCGTCAAAGTAGTCCCCGTACACGCTGAATTGACTACCCAGGAAGCAGCTGACCTGCTCAACGTCTCACGCCCGCACCTGATTAAACTGCTGGAATCTGGCGAGTTGTCCTACCACAAAACCGGCAAGCACCGACGTGTGCGTTTTGCTGATTTGATGGACTATAAAAACCGGCGCGACAGTGCCAGCGAGCAAGCAATGACGCTGCTCGCCGAACAAGCACAAGCGTTAAGGACAGGATACGAGTGAGGCATTCCTCTTTTACCGCTGTATATGACGCCTGTGTGCTGTACCCCGCTCCCCTGAGAGACTTTCTGATGTGGCTCGCGCTCTCCGGACGTTTCAGAGCGAAATGGTCAAAGGAGATACATAACGAATGGAAACGCAATTTGCTCAAAAAACGTCCGGATTTGACCGCAGAACAACTGGATCGCACGTCTGAGTTGATGGCGCAGGCTTTACCAGACGCTTGCGTTACCGGCTACGAAGACCTGATCGAAGGTCTAACGCTCCCCGATATCAACGATCGACATGTACTGGCAGCCGCCATTTGCTGCAATGCCAGCGTCATCGTGACTTTCAATCTGAAAGACTTCCCCTCTACAGCGCTGCGCCCTTTCGGTATAGAGGCGCAGCATCCTGACGAGTTCGTCGGCAACCTCTTCGACCTGGACCCGTCCGCAGTGGTCGCGGCAGCGCAACGCCAACGACAGCAGTTGAAAATGCCACCTATGGGTGTCGACGCCTATCTACACCTTCTGTCACGTCAGGGCCTGATTAAGTCGTCCAGGGTTTTGATTCCGTACCAGGCCATTCTCTAAATCTCTTTTCACACATTTCAAACAGCAAAACGGCGATCCTGAGATCGCCGTTTCCGTTTACTGCCCGAATTGCCGTCCCAGGCCACCCGGTACGCCATGGATATCCGTCTCTTCCCAAGGCCCTTTCGGGCTGATCGACCGGCTCCAGCCGTTGTCCCAGCGGTAGTAGGTGCGCTGGCGGTAGAAGGTATTGGGCTGGTCATCCAGCACATAGACGCCGAGCTTGGCGTCCCAATGGCTGTTGCCACCCGGTGGTGGCGCGAAGCTGGCGGAAGTGCTTGGCATCGGTTTGCCGGGTTTGGCTGGAATGCCCGGTTTGCCAGGCGTGGGTGAAGTAGACGGCGTAGGTCTGGGCTGCGACGGCGGGATCGGTGGCAGCGTCGTCGGCTCGGGCCGTTGGACCGCACAAGCGCTCAGCCCCATAACCAGACTGAGCAGGGTGATACGAGCGATGGCGGTCATAACGGCTATTCCTATTATTTATCTGGGCTGTCGATGGTCAGTTGTTGCTGCGCGGTGGTGCTGCTGGCCAGAGGCTGGCTGCGACCGATCCATTCCCCGGCAGTCGGTTGACCGGCGCGGGAGACGCGTGCAACCAGTTGGACTTCAGGGAAGTTCGACAGTTTCAACTGCGGCATCATTGCGTCGGCATCGCCCAGTTCGACGGTTGCCGGCAAGTCGGCCACGGTCAGGCGCTTGGCGGCCAGCGGTGCCGGTGGACCCGAGGTGGCACGCGCAAAGATGAACACGCTGTCGCCCGGCTGGACGCTGGCTTTCAGGTCTGGCGCCAGATCCACGCGCACCTTGAGCAGCGCCGCAACTTTGGCCGCAGGTGCCTGGACAACCTTGCCACCGCTGGCTTCGAGTTTCTCGGTGGCCCGGGTGATTCCGCCTTGCAGCGCGGTGCGGGAATTGTCGTCCGGTGGCAGTTGCGCCAGCAGCCGGTTCCAGTAGTCGATCGCGTCTTGATACCGCTGGCTTTCAAACGCAGCAATCCCGAGCAGACCAAGACTGGTGACTTCTTTCGGATCCGCTTTCAATGCTTCATCCGTCAGCGCCTGAACCTTGTCCGACCACTTCTTGCCGTCGGCGAAGTATTGGGCTTGAGCCCATTGGCCCAGCAGTTCCGGCTGACGACCGGCCAGGTTCACGGTGCGTTCGAAGATCTTCGCCGCATCGCCAGGACGGTCTTGGGCCATGTAGGTACGACCGAGGAAGTACAAGCCTTCAGCCGAGTCCGGTTGCGCCGCGACCGCGCGCTCCAGGCGACGGGTCATCTCTTCCATCGATTGAGGCGCCTGGGAGAATTCGCGGGTCAGTTCGACTTTGTCGCTGGCCCCGAAATGCAGGTACAGCCCGAGCCCCAGCACCGGCACCAGAATCGCCGCCAGCAATGGCAATGGCTTGCCCAGTCGCGACACGCGAGGCGCCGCGACACCTTCGGTATCCGCCAGCAATTCACGGGCCGCTTCGGCACGGCCAGTGTCCATTTGCGCGGCGTCGAGAACGCCCTCTTCCTGCTGAGTCTGTAACTCAGCCACGCGCTCTTGGTACAGCGCGACGTTCAGGGCAGTACGATCCTCTTCAAGCTGGGCGCGGCGGCCACGCAGAACGGGGATCAGCAGAAAACTCAGGGCAACCAGAAGCAGCAGACCTGCAGCGAGCCAGAAATCAATCATTCTTGGTTTTTATCCAACAGGTGGTCGAGGCGCTCGCGCTCATCAGAGGAAAGCTCATCCTTGGTATCAGCGCGTTGCACGCGACGACGGCGGACGATCACGGCGATGATCACAAAACCGCCCAGCAACAGGCCGGCCGGGCCGAACCAGAGCAAGGCGGTCTTCGCGTTAAGGGCGGGTTTATAGCGGACGAAATCACCGTAGCGGTCGACCATGAAGTCGATGATCTGCTGATCGTCCTTGCCCTCGCCGAGCATGCGGAAAATCTCTTTGCGCAGGTCCGCGGCGATCGGTGCGTTGGAGTCGGCAATGTCCTGATTCTGACACTTGGGGCAACGCAGTTCCTTGGTCAGCTCGCGAAAGCGCTCACGGTCGCCTTCTTTGGCGAACTCGTAAGTGTCGATGGCGGCGTGTGCCACGCCGGCCATGCTCAAACCCAAAACGGCGGCAGCTATCCAGCGCTTCATGGCTTGGCCTCGTCGACCAGCGCCTGATATTTGGCCGCCAGTTTTTCGCGCCAGACCTGCTCGTCGATCACGCCGACGAATTTGTCACGGATGATGCCTTTAGCGTCGATGAAGAAGGTTTCCGGAGCGCCGTACACACCAAGGTTCAGGCCGAGGGTGCCTTCATCGTCGCGGATGTCGAGTTGATAAGGGTTGTGGAATTCCACCAGCCACTTCAAGGCGTCGGTGTTGACGTCCTTATAGTTGATGCCATAAAGCACCACGCCCTGCTGGGCCAGCTTGTTCAGCACTGGGTGCTCGACCCGGCAGGAAATGCACCAGGTGCCCCAGACGTTGACCAACGCAGGTTTACCCAGAATGTCAGCCTGGGTCAGCGTCTTGTCGCCCTGCACGGCTGGCAGGGAAAACGCCGGGAACGGCTTATTGATCATCGCCGAAGGTAACTCGGCCGGGTCCAGGTACAGCCCGCGATAAAGAAACACGGCGACCACCAGAAAAATCGCCAGTGGTAACAGCAACAACCAACGTCTCATGCAGTGGCTCCTGTCATGCCCAGTGCTTCACGCACACGGCTTTTCACCTTGACCCGATAACGGCGATCCAGCGCCGCCAGCAACCCGCCCAAACCGGTCAGCAGGCCACCGAACCAGATCCAGCGCACAAACGGTTTGACGTGGACGCGCACAGCCCAGGCGCCATCGCCCAGCGGTTCGCCGAGCGCGACGTACAGGTCGCGGGTGAATCCTGCGTCGATCCCGGCCTCGGTCATCATCGACCTCTGCACGGTGTAGAGACGTTTTTCCGGGTGCAGCACGCTGACTTCCTTGCCATCGCGGATCACCCGAATGGTGCCTTTGTCGGACGTGAAGTTCGGGCCTTCGACGTGCTTGGCGCCTTCGAACACAAAGTGATAACCGGCCAGGTCCATGGACTCGCCCGGTGCCAGGCGCAAATCGCGCTCGGCACTGTTCTGGCTCGACAGCACGACACCCAGGGCGCACACGGCGATGCCCAAGTGCGCGACCTGCATGCCCCAATAGCTGCGGGTCAGGGTCGGCAGGCCTTTGATCAGGCCTTTGTGACGCGTCTTGTCGAAGATGTCACGCACACCGGCCAGCAATACCCACGCGGCAAGCATGAAGGTCGCGATCACCGCCCAGTTGAAATCGCCATAGGCGATGCCGGCCACAACGGCCAACGCTGCGCTGCCGAGCAACACTGGCGTGAGCATGTTCATCAGCCATTTGACCGGGGTGTCTTTCCAGCGCACCAGCATGCCGACCGCCATCACCACCATCAACAAGGCCATCAACGGAATGAACAGCGCGTTGAAATACGGCGGGCCCACCGACAGCTTGGCGCCCGTCATCGCATCCAGAATCAATGGATACAGCGTGCCGAGCAGGATCATCGACGCGGCCACCACCAGCACCAGGTTATTGCCCAGCAGCAGGGTTTCCCGGGACCAGAGGTTGAAGCCGACGTGGCTCTTGACCACCGGCGCGCGCAGGGCGAACAGCGTCAGCGAACCACCGACCACGAACAGCAGGAAAATCAGAATGAACACACCGCGCTCAGGGTCGGACGCAAACGCGTGAACCGAGGTCAGCACGCCAGAGCGCACCAGGAAGGTCCCGAGCAAGCTCAACGAAAATGCGGCGATGGCCAGCAATACGGTCCAGCTCTTGAACACGCCCCGTTTTTCTGTGACCGCCAACGAGTGAATCAGCGCCGTACCCACCAGCCAAGGCATGAAGGAGGCGTTTTCCACCGGGTCCCAGAACCACCAGCCACCCCAACCGAGTTCGTAGTAGGCCCACCACGAACCGAGGGTGATGCCAATACCCAGGAACGCCCAGGCGACGATGGTCCACGGACGCGACCAGCGCGCCCACGCGGCATCAAGGCGACCACCCATCAGCGCCGCGATGGCGAAGGCGAATGCCACCGAGAAACCGACGTAACCCATGTACAGCATCGGCGGGTGAACGATCAGGCCGATATCTTGCAGCAACGGATTGAGGTCGGCGCCATCGCCGGGCACTTGCGGCAGGATGCGCTTGAACGGGTTGGACGTGAGGATCAGGAACAGCAGGAAACCCGTGCTGATCATGCCCATTACTGCCAGAACCCGCGCCAACATGACCTGCGGCAACTGCCGGGAGAACACCGACACCGCGAACGTCCAGCCACCGAGAATCAATGCCCAGAGCAGCAACGATCCTTCGTGCGCGCCCCAGACGGCGCTGAATTTGTAGTACCAGGGCAACGCGCTGTTGGAGTTGCTGGCGACGTAGGCGACGGAGAAGTCGTCGGTCATGAACGCGTAAGTCAGGCAACCGAAGGCGAACACCAGAAAGGTGAACTGGCCCCAGGCGGCCGGCTGAGCGAGGCTCATCCACAAACGGTCACCGCGCCAGGCACCGAGCAACGGCACGATGGCCTGAACCAACGCGAAACACAGCGCCAGAATCATGGCCAGGTGGCCCAGTTCAGGGATAAAGATTCCGGACGTCATCAATTAACCCTCTTTGGCTTGTGTGGGCGCCGACTGGCCGCTGTCTTTCAGGGCCTTGGTCACTTCCGGCGGCATGTATTTCTCGTCGTGCTTGGCCAGCACTTCGTCGGCCACCACCACGCCGTCGGCGTTGATTTTGCCGAGGGCGACAATGCCCTGCCCTTCGCGGAACAGGTCCGGAAGGATCCCGCGGTAGGTGATGGTCACGGATTTGTTGAAGTCGGTGACGATGAATTTCACGTCCAGCGAGTCACCGGAACGTTGCAGCGAACCCTTCTCGACCATGCCGCCGGCGCGGATGCGCGTGTCTTGCGGGGCCTCGCCGTTGGCGATCTGGGTCGGGGTGTAAAACAGATTGATATTCTGCTGCAGGGCACTCAGGGCCAGGCCGACGGCAGCGCCGACACCGACCAGGATGGCGAAAATAATGATAAGACGCTTTTTACGCAGCGGATTCACTTGCCGTTCTCCCGGCGCAGACGACGCGCCTCTTGTTGCAGATACCGCTTGCGGGCCAGGATCGGCGCCGCCACGTTAAGAGCCAGCACTGCCAGGCAAATGCCATAGGCTGACCAGACATACAGGCCATGATGGCCCATGGCGAGGAAGTCGCCGAATGAAGCAAAACTCATCGAGCGGCCTCCAGACTGTTTTGCACTTCTGCTTTGACCCAACTGGCCCGGGCTTCGCGCTTGAGCACTTCAAGGCGCATACGCAGCAGCAATACCGCGCCGAAGAAACAGTAGAAACCCAGCACCGTCAGCAGCAACGGCAACCACATCTCGGCCGGCATTGCCGGCTTTTCGGTGAGGGTGAAGGTCGCCCCCTGGTGCAGGGTATTCCACCACTCCACCGAATATTTGATGATCGGGATGTTGATCACGCCGACAATCGCCAGTACCGCGCACGCTTTGGCGGCGCTGTCACGATTACTGATCGCGTTGCCCAGCGCAATAAGACCGAAGTACAGAAACAGCAGAATCAGCATGGACGTCAGTCGTGCATCCCAGACCCACCACGAACCCCAGGTCGGTTTGCCCCAGATCGCGCCGGTGACCAGCGCCACGGCGGTCATCCAGGCACCGATGGGGGCCGCGCATTGCAGGGCGACATCGGCCAGTTTCATCTTCCACACCAGTCCGACGACGCCGCACACAGCGAGCATTATGTAGCAGGACTGCGCCAGCATGGCGGCCGGAACATGGATATAGATGATGCGAAAGCTGTTGCCTTGCTGGTAGTCCGGCGGCGCAAAGGCCAAGCCCCAGACCACGCCAACGCCGATCAGCAGCAACGCCGCGACGCTCAGCCACGGCAGCAGTTTGCCACTGATGCCGTAAAACCATTTGGGCGAGCCGAGCTTATGAAACCAGGTCCAGTTCATTACTGTTTCCATCACGGTTGCTCTTGGCTTCAAGCGCCAGGAGTCTGCCTTTCTTCAAAAAGAAGTGATCAAAAATTGATCAGGCCTCATTATTATTCGCCGACGCTGATCTTCAGGCCAGCAGCGATTGCAAAGGGTGTCAGGGTTATCGCCAGGGCGGTCAGGCTACCAAGCCACAACAGATAACCGGTCGCCGGCATGCCCTGCAAGGCCGCCTGCAAGGC
This sequence comes from Pseudomonas sp. IT-P253, assembly GCF_949768125.1. Classification (NCBI taxonomy): domain Bacteria; kingdom Pseudomonadati; phylum Pseudomonadota; class Gammaproteobacteria; order Pseudomonadales; family Pseudomonadaceae; genus Pseudomonas; species Pseudomonas sp. IT-P253. The sequence goes on from NZ_CATKPT010000003.1 coordinate 49,451, forward strand.
GCCACTGCCGAGAATCAACACCGGGATGTACAGCGGCAGAATCAGCAGTGCCAGCAACAGACCACCGCGCTTCAATCCCACCGTCAAGGCTGCGCCCACTGCACCGAGCAGGCTCAGCACTGGTGTACCGAGCAACAGGGAAAGCAGCAACACTGGCAGACAAACGGTTGGCAAACCGAGCATCAACGCCAGTAAAGGTGCGAGCAAAACCAGTGCCAGGCCGGAAAACGACCAGTGTGCCAGCACCTTGGCCAAAACCAGAAGAGGCAGGGGGTGCGGCGAAAGGACCCACTGCTCAAGGGATCCATCTTCGAAATCACTGCGGAAAAGCCCGTCCAGCGAGAGCAGAACCGATAAAAGGGCCGCCACCCAGACCAGTCCCGGAGACAAGGTTTGCAACAATTGAGACTCGGGGCCGACCGCCAACGGGAACAGGGACACCACAATCGCAAAGAACACGAGCGGATTGGCCAACTCCGCAGGGCGGCGGAACAACAAACGGGCCTCACGGGCGACCAACAGGCCGAAAACACTCATATGGCCCAGTTCCCCAGATCAATGTCGCGATAGCCGGCCGGCATCCGGGTCAGCGTGTGGTGAGTGGTCAACACCACCATACCGCCCCGTTCGCAGTGTGCGGCCAGGTGCTCTTCGAGTTGCGCTACGCCTTGTTTGTCGAGCGCGGTGAACGGTTCGTCGAGAATCCACAGCGGCGGGCTGTCCAGATACAAGCGCGCCAATGCCACACGGCGTTGTTGCCCGGCAGACAGGGTGTGGCAGGGAACATCCTCGAAACCACTCAGTCCGACCGCCGCCAGCGCCTGCCAGATGGCTTCATGGGAGGCTGGTTGATGCAGGGCGCAAAGCCAGCTCAAGTTCTCTTCCGGCGTCAGCAGGTCCTTGATGCCGGCGGCATGGCCGATCCACAACAGGTTGCGCGCCAGTTCGCTGCGTTGCTCGCTCAGCGGCTGGCCGTTGAGCAGCACTTGACCGGCGGTTGGTTGCATCAGACCGCACAGCAAGCGTAAAAGGCTGGTCTTGCCGCTGCCGTTGGGGCCGCTGATTTGTACCATTTCGCCACTAGCCAGTCTCAATTCGAGATTTTCGAAGAGCAGCCGAAGGTCTCGCTCACAGGCAAGGGCAACGGTTTGCAGGACAGGACTGGTCAAGGGTTCACGGGCCTTATACGGTTCAAGTCGGCTCTGGCGCGGCCGTTAAAGAGAGGCAGCATAGATGCAATGACGCATTGTTCTAGAGAGCTGCGTCAAACAATTGCAATGTTTTCGCCACTCTCGCAAGTCGGGCGGCATTATACATGTCATGCCCTACTCTCAAGCGTGCATTTTCCCAAGGTTGTGACCGCGTATGACAGGCGAAATGAACATCCTCCCGCTACCACAGACCAACCCGGCGACGACACGTCCACTGGTGGTCAGTGGCGAGTTGATCAAGCTGCTGACGCCGATGGAGGGCCTGATCACCGCCGGTCAGACCGCCAACGCCGAAGTGCTGTCACTCAAGCAGGCAGATCAGACGTTTCAATTGCTGCTCAAGGTCACCCTCGACAGCGGCCGTCAGACCACGGTCCAGGCCACCAGCAACCAGCCGTTGGCTCAAGGCACCAGCCTGGTGGTCACTCAGCCCTCGGCCAGCAATCTGGCGGTCACCGTGCAACAGGCCATCGCCTCCAGCGTCGCCACCCTCACCCGCATCGACACGGCACAACTGCCCGTCGGCACCTTGCTGCAGGGCAAAGTGCTGACCTCGCAAGTCATGCCGCAGGTTCCGGGCCAGCCGACGGTGTTTCGTTCGATAGTCAGCCTGCTCAACACCGCGTTGAGTGGCAGCACGCTGAGCATCGACAGCCCGACACCCCTGCGCATCGGCACGTTATTGAGCGCCTTGGTGCAGGACACGCAGACGCTGAAATTCGTGCCATTGAGTAATCGCCAGGAGCAACTGGCAGTCACCCAACAACTGGTCAGCCAGCAAAGCCGCCAAGGCTCGCTGGATGGCCTGATCAGCGTCCTGCAAAACCTGCCGCAGTCCGATCAGACGTCCAGCGACCTGCGCGCTGCCGTAGACAAATTGCTCGCCGGCCTGCCCGATGTTCAGCAGCTGAGTTCACCCAAAGGTCTGGCCCAGGCGCTGGCCAATAGCGGGCTGTTCCTCGAAGCGAAACTGCTGACCGGGCAAAACCCGACGCTGGCGCCGGACATGAAAGGCGATTTGCTCAAGCTGATCGCCCAACTGACACCGCAGCTGCCGGCCAATACCACCCTCGGTGCAATCATCGCCGCCAACACCCTCGCCCAGACATTGCCGAGTTTCGTGCGCAGCGCCCTCGGCATGCTCGGCCAGGTCAGCGCCAAACCGCCGCCGACCAGTTTCCCGATCCCAGAGCGTCTGTTGCAGAGCATGGACGGTGAAGGTGATCTGGAGCACTTGTTGCGACTGGCAGCGGCAGCGGTTTCGCGCCTGCAAAGCCATCAGTTGTCGAGCCTGGAACAAACCGGCGTCACTGACGATGGTCGCCTGCTCAGCACCTGGCAGCTGGAAATCCCGATGCGCAACGCGCAGGACATCGTGCCATTGCAGGTCAAGTTCCAGCGTGAAGAAGCGCCCGAGAAAGAACAACCGCACGAACGCCGCGACGAACGCGAGCCCAAGCAACCCCTGTGGCGAGTGGATCTGGCGTTCGACATCGAGCCGTTAGGCCCGCTGCAGGTTCAGGCGCAGCTGATCAAAGGCAGCCTTTCCAGCCAACTCTGGGCCGAACGCCCGTACACCGCCCACCTGATCGAAAGCAATCTGGCCGGGCTACGCGAACGCTTGTTGGCCTCAGGCCTCAACGTCGGCGATCTCGATTGCCACCTCGGCACACCGCCGCAAGGCCCGCAAACCCGCCTCGAACAACGCTGGGTCGACGAAACCGCATGAGAAACCCCAATCCTCCACGCCAGGCCATCGCCCTCAAATACGACGGCACCCACGCTCCCACCCTCACGGCCAAGGGCGATGAAGAGCTGGCGGAAGAAATTCTGAGGATTGCCCGCGATTACGAAGTACCCATCTACGAAAACGCCGAGCTGGTGAAGCTGCTGGCGAGGATGGAATTGGGGGAGAGTATTCCGGAAGCGTTGTATCGCACGATTGCCGAGATTATTGCGTTTGCGTGGCAACTGAAGGGCAAGTTTCCGGCGGGGCATGATCCGCATGCGGCGATGGTAGAGAAGGACGTCACCGAACGTGGTAACGACTACTGACATCTTCCATCCGCGCCCCCACCTGGTCGGCGCCCCGTTCTACGATAACCGACTGTCGCAACTGTCAGATCTGACAGTCGCCGATTCCCTTCCTGAAGAGTACTGATGCAGTTGATCGACGCCGATCAGCATTTCTCACGACCTCTCAGGAAAAACGCAATGACCCGTAAGGCTGATCAGATTCAAAGGAGTGATCCCGACAAGAGGGCTGTTGGGCTGCTTGTCATGGGCGCACGTGGATGCCGTCAGGTGATCGGCACTTTCCGCCCTCAACATTGGAGACTGGTGGCCCTCGACGCCGTGACACTGAAGTCGATTGAGGCCAATTGGCAGTACGAAGGGGACAGTCAATCTGAGTCGGGAACTGCATTCTTCGATACTCGCCACCGTGAACGCCTGATCGTGAGTACCGGAAAACAACGCATCACGCTCAATCCAGCCAATATCATCGGTAACTTCCCCGCCGTGTGTGCCCTGCGTAACGATGGCAAGCTGCATGCCTGGGGCTGGGCTGAAAATGGAGGCGAGCTTCCGGAGAACGTCAGGGCACTTAAAGATGTCGTCGAGATAGCTTCCTCAATGGCCGCCTTTGCGGTGAGACGTGCAAGCGGTCACGTCTTGGCGTGGGGAAGTGCGGATAACCCGAGCTCGAGTGTCCCTGCGAAGATTTCAGCCATGAACGATATTGTGGCGATCTACGGCGGTGCTTATGTGTTTGTTGCACGTCGATCCAACGGCCAGATTGTGGCGTGGGGACTGGAGGAAGCGGGTGGTCGGTTACCTGATGAAATCGCTGAGCTGAACGATATCGTCGACGCCATGGGCTCACAGTTTGCTTTCGCAGCGCTGCGCAGTTCTGGCCAGGTCGTCGCGTGGGGAGACTCTCGCAATGGCGGAGAATTACCCGAAGCAATCGGCGCGCTGAAGGATGTCGTGCAATTAGCGAGCAGCGGAGATGTTCTCGCAATACGTCGTGCCAATGGGCAAATCGATGTCTGGGGAAATCCGGCGTTTACCCACATACCGCCAGAGATTGCCAACCTGCGCGACATCGTCGACCTGGTGGGCAAAAGCAGCGCTTTTGCGGCCCGTCGAGCCAATGGACAGGTGGTGGGCTGGGGCTTTCAGCAAAGTGACACGCCGCCAGAAGAAATTGCCGACCTCACCGACATCGTCCATGTGACCTGCACATCCGACGCCTTCATCGCCCTGCGTTCCACGGGCCAAGTGGTTGCTTGGGGGCAGGGCCAGGTAGCCTTGGTGTCTGATGCAATCACACGGTTGTCGGATATCGTGGCCATCAGCACCAATCATGAAGCGGCCGTCGCGTTGCGCAGCAACGGCGAAGCCATTGCCTGGGGAGACCCGGAAACAGGGGGTGATAGCAGCAGTGTTGCTCCCCTGCTCACCCATGTGCGGGCGGTTTATGCTGGAACCTTCACATTCACCGCACTCAGGGAAGACGGCAGAGTCGTGGCATGGGGGGACGCTCACAAAGGAGGGACCGGCGAGCAAAAAGCACTCGACCGCTTGATTTCCTACGCCGAGAAGCCAGTACCTTAATCGAGTCCGGTTCACGGGAACCCCGGTTGAAGCACAAAACCGCAATCTGCGACGGCTCCTAAAGGTATATACAAACCCATGTAGGAGCTGCCGCAGGCTGCGATCTTTTGATCTTTATCAGCTCTTATGAAGCTTGCTCATCAACTCCGCCTCAGCCTGGGTCAACCCGCAAGACTGAGTCAGTTCGTCGACGCTGGCACCCATCCCCACCAATCGTGCCGCCTGGGCAAATGACAGGCTTGACGGATCGCGCTGTTCCAGCTGAGCCAGCTTGTCTGGCAACGGCCCGACCACTGCACGCAGTTCGTGCAGGTCTTCACCCATGCGTACGTTGCCGTTCTGGTAGTTATCGACGTGCCTGGCCAGCTCCTTGATGCGCTGATCACGCAACGCATCGCTGTTTGCCTGTTGCGCGGCGTTCTGCCGTTGGCCGCGAATGTACGCCAGAAACATCGCCAGCGTGCCTGCCCAAAACAGGAACAGGACAATGACCGCCACCTCAAGAATCAATCAGATGCTCTCCAGGTCCGACCATTCTTCTTCGCTCATCATCTTGTCCAGCTCGACCAGGATCAGCAATTCATTGTTCTTGTTGCACACGCCTTGAATGAACTTGGCGGACTCTTCATTGCCCACGTTCGGCGCGGTTTCGATTTCCGACTGACGCAGGTAAACCACTTCGGCCACGCTGTCGACCATGATCCCGACAACCTGTTTGTCGGCTTCGATGATGACGATACGGGTGTTGTCGCTGATCTCGGCATTCATCAGGCCGAAACGCTGGCGGGTGTCGATCACGGTGACCACGTTACCGCGCAGGTTGATGATGCCCAGCACGTAGCTCGGGGCACCCGGGACCGGGGCGATTTCGGTGTAACGCAGGACTTCCTGAACGCGCATCACGTTGATGCCGTAGGTTTCATTGTCCAGTTTGAAGGTTACCCATTGCAGGATCGGATCTTCGGAACCCTTTGCAGACGACGCCTTATCATTCATACCCTGACCCTCGAAAAACCGCCCTAGCGGTGTGTGTTCTGTGCAATGGCAATCAACTTGCCCTGCGTGTTTTTATGTCGGTTTGTGAGTCGGCTTGCTGCCGCTCAAGTCCATGTGCTTCGCCCCGCCACTGGCGATCAATTCGGCCAATTCGGCAACGTCGAGCAATGCACACATGTGTTCAATCACCGTGCCTGCCAGCCATGGTCGTTGACCACGGTGGCTGCGCCATTTGATTTCGTTCGGGTCCAGGCGCAACGAGCGGCTGACCTGATGCACCGCCAGCCCCCACTCGTAGCCCTGAACCGAAATAACGTATTGCAGGCCCTGACGGAAATCTTCGCGATAGCGATCGGGCATGACCCAACGCGCGGTATCCAGAACTTTCAGGTTGCCGGCCTGACTCGGCAGGATCCCGAGAAACCATTCCGGCTGCCCGAACAGCGGCGTCAGTTCGTGACCGGCCAGGGAATAAATCGAGCCCAGGCACACCAGCGGCACGGCAAGGGTCAAACCGGCCACATCGAACAACAGGCATTCGAACGGCTCGGCAGCCCATGCCGGGCGACCGTCGGTTTCCACCGGTGGCGGCGTATTGCTGGGTGGCAGATGAACTTCGACGACGGGCGGCACCAGGGTTTGCAGCAACGGAGCAATGGTCGATACCGGCGCAACGACCGGTGTTGGAGCTTCGATCAGTGCAATCGGGGCTTTGGCAACCGGTGCCGGCACCGGGGCCGCAACCACAGCCGGTTTGTGTGCATCGCGAGCCTGCTCTTCGAGCACCGCCGCCTGGAACTCGTCCAGCGCAGCTTCAACCTCGACAGCCTCTGGAAGTGCTTCGACTTCCAGTGGCAACTCTTCGGTCGCGTCTTGCAGCAAGGCGTCCAAATAAGACTGGAGGGCCAGTTGCGGACGCGAAGTGATCTTCACCGGCCGATTCATGCGCGCCCCTTTGTAGGAGCGAGGCTTGCCCGCGAAGAACGATTATGCGGTTTAACTGCCAAGGCTGCGGCGTCTGCTTCGCGGGCAAGCCTCGCTCCTACAGATAATGAATTCATGTCAGGCCACCTGCGGAACGAGCTGCTGAGCAAGCAAATGCTTGAGCAGTGCGCGGTAAGCGAGAACACCACGGCTCTTGCCGTCGAATTGCGAAGGCGTGAGCCCTGCCCGGCTGGCGTCACGCAAGCGGGTATCGACCGGGATGTAGCCCTGCCAGATGTCTTCCGGGTACATGTCACGCAAGACGCGTAGCGTCCCCAGGGATGCTTGCGTGCGACGGTCGAACAGGGTCGGCACGATACTGAAGGGCAGCGCCTGTTTGCGTGAGCGATTGATCATCGCCAGCGTATTGACCATCCGTTCCAGGCCTTTGACTGCCAGGTGTTCGGTCTGCACCGGGATCACCAATTGCTGGCTCGCCGCCAAGGCATTGACCATCAGCACGCCGAGCAACGGTGGGCTGTCGATAACGGCGTAATCGAAGTCCTGCCACAATTGCGCCAGGCTCTTGGCAATCACCAGGCCCAAACCGCTTTGGCCTGGCGACTGGCGTTCAAGGGTCGCCAGCGCGGTGCTCGACGGCAACAACGAAATACTGTCGTGACTGGTGGGCAACAACAACTGACCCGGCAAACCTTGCGGCACGCTGCCCTTGTGCAGAAACAGGTCGTAGCTGCTGTGTTCCAGGCTGTCGGGGTCGTAGCCGAAGTAGCTGGTCATGGAGCCGTGGGGGTCGAGATCGACTATGACCACGCGCTTGCCCGCCTCGGCCAGTAAACCGGCTAAAGCGATAGAGGAAGTGGTTTTACCGACACCACCCTTTTGATTGGCGACTGCCCAGACTCTCATTCAGATTGGTCCTCCCGGTCGAAATGGTCGACCGAGAAATAGCTCAGCGTTTTAATACGGGTGACGGAGAATTGACGGCACTCTCTCGTCCCGGCGACTTGACCGGGGTCGGTGCAGTTTGTGTGCCAGCACGCTTTAATGCCGCATCCGGTTTCGCATTCGCGGTGCCAGTACCGGTGAGGCTGCGACGGACATCCAGATTTCGTGACACCACCAGCACGACGCGACGGTTGCGCGCCCGGCCTTCGGCGGTGGCGTTGTTGGCCACAGGCTGGAATTCACCGTAACCCACCGACGCCAGACGACCCGGGTTCACACCCTGCATCGCCAGCATGCGCACGATACTGGCCGAACGGGCCGACGACAGCTCCCAGTTGGTGGGGTATTGCGAGGTCCGGATCGGTTGGTCGTCGGTGAAACCTTCGACGTGAATCGGGTTGTCGAACGGCTTCAGAATCCCGGCGACCTTGTCGATGATGTTGAACGCGATGTCGCTGGGCATGGCGTCACCGCTGCCGAACAACAGGCTGGAATTGAGTTCGATCTCGACCCACAGTTCGTTACCGCGCACCGTCATCTGGTTGGAGCTGATCAAGTCGCCGAACGCCGCGCTGATGTCATCGGCGATGCTTTTGAGCGGGTCATTGGCGGCCTGGGCGATGCCGGCATCGATCTGCTCGCTGTCCTTGACCAACGGCTTGGCCGGGGTCACGGTTTTCGGACGCTCGTCACCAATCGGGATCGGCTTGAGCGCATGGTCGGAGTCGGTAAAGACCCCGATCAATGCTTCCGAGATAACTTTGTACTTGCCTTCGTTGATCGAAGAGATCGAGTACATCACCACGAAAAAAGCGAACAGCAAGGTGATGAAGTCGGCGTAGGACACCAGCCAGCGCTCGTGGTTGACGTGTTCTTCAGGTTGACGACGGCGAGCCATAATCCATTACCCCCATCAATCCATGAAGCCCTGAAGCTTCAACTCAATAGAGCGAGGGTTTTCACCTTCGGCGATCGACAGGATGCCTTCAAGCAACATTTCGCGATAACGCGACTGGCGCAACGCTATGGACTTGAGTTTGGCGGCAATCGGCAGCAGCACCAGGTTGGCGCTGGCCACGCCGTAGATGGTGGCGACGAAGGCGACAGCGATGCCGTTGCCCAGTTGCGATGGATCACCCAGGTTGCCCATGACATGGATCAGGCCCATCACCGCACCGATAATACCGATGGTCGGCGCGTAGCCGCCCATGCTTTCGAAGACTTTGGCAGCTTCGATGTCGCGGCTTTCCTGAGTGTAGAAATCCACTTCCAGAATGCTGCGAATCGCTTCCGGCTCAGCCCCGTCCACCAGCAGTTGCAAGCCTTTGCGCGAGTAGCTGTCGGGTTCGGTATCGGCCATCCCTTCCAGGCCGAGCAAACCTTCCTTGCGCGCCGTCAGACTCCAGTTCACGACACGATCGATACCACCGGCCAGATCCACGCGAGGCGGAAACAGGATCCAGGCCAGTATCTGCATGGCGCGTTTGAAAGCGCTCATCGGTGATTGCAGCAGCGCTGCACCGATGGTCCCGCCAAGCACGATCAACGCCGCCGGGCCGTTGGCCAGCGCGCCGAGGTGCCCGCCCTCAAGGTAGTTGCCGCCAATAATGGCGACGAACGCCATGATGATCCCGATAAGGCTTAGAACATCCATCAGACACATGCCTCGACCAAGTGCTTGCCAATGTCGTCAAGGCTGTACACCGCATCGGCGAGTTCAGCTTTGACGATCGCCATCGGCATGCCGTAGATCACGCAACTGGCTTCGTCCTGAGCCCAGATCGAACTGCCGCCCTGCTTGAGCATACGCGCGCCTTCGCGACCGTCGGCGCCCATGCCGGTCAGCACCACCGCCAGAACTTTGTCACCGTAGGACTTGGCCGCCGAACCGAAGGTTATGTCCACGCACGGTTTGTAATTCAGGCGCTCGTCGCCCGGGAGGATTTTCACCGCACCACGGCCGTCGATCATCATTTGCTTGCCACCGGGTGCCAACAACGCCAGGCCCGGACGCAGGATGTCACCATCCTCGGCTTCCTTGACACTGATACGGCACAGCTTGTCCAGACGTTCGGCGAACGCCTTGGTGAAGGCGGCCGGCATGTGCTGGACCAATACGATCGGCGCCGGGAAATTGGCCGGCAACTGGGTCAGTACCCGCTGCAGCGCCACCGGGCCGCCGGTGGAGGTGCCAATGGCAACCAATTTGTAGGCTTTGCGTTTCGGCGCTGGCGACAACGGACCGGTTGATCCAGATGCGTGCGTACGCACAGGGATCGGTACCGGTGCCGGACGCGCCGGTACGCTGCGGCCATAACTGCTGACGCTCGAAGGCGTCGGTGTCGGTGTAGCGACGGGAGCCGGAGCGCTGTAGGTGCTGGCACGACGGTTACTGCGCGAGATGCTGAGAATCTTCTCGCACAGCAGTTGTTTGACCTTCTCGGGATTGCGCGAGATGTCTTCGAAATTTTTCGGCAGAAAATCCACCGCGCCAGCGTCCAGTGCGTCCAGAGTGACCCGGGCGCCTTCGTGCGTCAGCGAGGAAAACATCAATACGGGTGTCGGGCAGCGCTGCATGATGTGCCGCACTGCCGTGATGCCATCCATCATCGGCATCTCGTAGTCCATGGTGATCACATCGGGCTTGAGCGCCAGTGCCTGATCGATCGCCTCTTTTCCGTTGGTCGCCGTGCCGACGACCTGGATATTCGGATCCGCTGAAAGAATTTCCGAGACGCGGCGGCGGAAAAACCCCGAATCGTCCACCACCAGGACCTTGACTGCCATAAACACTCCGTTAGACGGAGCGAGGCTCAGTCGCCCCGCCCCACCAGAATCAAATACGCCGTGCGGCGTAACGCTTGAGCATGCTCGGAACATCGAGAATCAGAGCAATGCGGCCGTCACCGGTAATGGTGGCGCCGGACATGCCCGGAGTTCCCTGAAGCATTTTGCCCAATGGCTTGATGACCACTTCTTCCTGGCCCACCAACTGATCGACAACAAAGCCGATTCGCTGGGTGCCCACCGAAAGGATCACCACATGGCCTTCGCGCTGCTCTTCGTGAGCGGCGGAGCTGACCAGCCAGCGCTTGAGGTAAAACAGAGGCAGCGCCTTGTCCCGCACGATCACCACTTCCTGGCCGTCCACCACGTTGGTGCGCGACAGGTCGAGGTGGAAAATCTCGTTGACGTTTACCAGCGGGAACGCAAACGCCTGGTTGCCGAGCATGACCATCAGCGTCGGCATGATCGCCAGGGTCAACGGGACCTTGATGACGATCTTCGAGCCCTGCCCCTTGGCCGAGAAGATATTGATCGAACCGTTGAGCTGGGAAATCTTGGTTTTCACCACGTCCATGCCGACGCCACGGCCCGACACGTCGGAGATCTCGGTCTTGGTCGAGAACCCTGGCGCGAAAATCAGGTTGTAGCACTCGGTATCGCTCAAGCGATCGGCCGCGTCCTTGTCCATCACTCCGCGTTTTACCGCGATGGAACGCAAGACGTTCGGGTCCATGCCTTTGCCGTCATCGGAGATCGACAGCAGGATGTGGTCGCCTTCCTGCTCCGCCGCAAGGATCACCTTGCCACCGCGGGACTTGCCCGAGGCTTCGCGTTCTTCCGGCGACTCGATGCCGTGGTCGACCGCGTTGCGCACCAAGTGGACCAGTGGATCGGCCAGCGCCTCGACAAGGTTTTTGTCGAGGTCGGTTTCTTCGCCGACCAGTTCCAGGTTGATCTCTTTCTTGAGCTGGCGAGCCAGGTCGCGAACCAGACGCGGGAAGCGTCCGAAGACCTTCTTGATCGGTTGCATCCGGGTCTTCATGACCGCGGTTTGCAGGTCAGCCGTGACCACGTCGAGGTTCGACACGGCCTTGGACATGGCCTCATCGGCGCTGTTGGCGCCCAGGCGAACCAGACGGTTTCGCACCAGTACCAATTCGCCGACCATGTTCATGATTTCGTCGAGACGCGCCGTATCGACCCGAACCGTGGTCTCGGCTTCGCTGGCCGGCTTTTCGGCGGGCGGCGCGGACGCTGCACGGGCCGGAGCCGCTGCAGCAGGTTTCGCTGTTTCGGCTTGAGGCTCGGGCGCCTTGGCCACCGGTTTCGGTGCAGCCTTGGCAACAGAAGCCGGCACTGAAGCAACAACGGAGGCAGTCGCCGAAGCGGTACCGACTTCAGTGAACTTGCCTTTGCCATGCAATTCGTCGAGCAACGATTCGAACTCGTGATCGGAGATCAGATCGCCGCCCGCAGCGGCTGCGGCTGGCGCTGCCGGGGTCGGCACCGCGGCAATGGCCGACTCCAGCGCGTCGACTGCAAAGTTGCCCTTGCCGTGCAACTGGTCGAGCAGTGCCTCGAATTCGTCGTCGGTAATCTCGGAGCTGTCACCTGCCGCTTTCGGAGCCGCCGCGGGTGCGGCAGGTGCGGCTATCGCATCGACGGCGAACTGGCCTTTGCCGTGCAATTGATCGAGCAACGACTCGAACTCGGCATCGGTAATTTCGTCGCTGGCTGCTGCAGTGCCGGCAGGCAGCGAAGCAGGCTGCGCACCCACCACGGGAGCTTCGGCTTGTGCCTTGACGGCATTCAGCGAGTCCAACAGTTGTTCGAATTCGTTATCGGTGATGTCGCCCGACTCGCTTTCAGCGACAGGCGCTTGGAGCACCTCGGCAACCGGGGCCGACTCATCAGCGGTTTGCGGCTCGGCCAGACGGGCCAGAGCAGCAAGCAATTCAGGCGTTGCAGCCGTGATCGGGCTGCGTTCGCGGACTTCGGTAAACATGCTGTTCACCGCGTCCAGCGCTTCGAGAACCACGTCCATCAGTTCCGAGTCGACGCGACGCTCACCCTTGCGCAGGATGTCAAACACGTTCTCGGCGATGTGACAGCACTCCACCAGCTCGTTGAGCTGGAGGAAGCCGGCGCCCCCTTTTACAGTGTGAAAACCGCGAAAAATTGCATTGAGCAAGTCCGCATCATCAGGTCGACTTTCAAGCTCGACCAGCTGTTCGGACAGTTGCTCTAGAATCTCGCCGGCCTCAACCAGAAAATCCTGAAGGATCTCTTCATCGGCGCCGAAGCTCATGTATGGGGTGCTCCTAACAGGTCTAAAAACCTAAAATCCAAGACTGGATAGCAAATCGTCCACATCGTCCTGACCGGACACAACGTCTTCTCTTTTATCGGCATGAATCTGCGGACCTTCACCCTGAGAGAGATGTTTTTGTGGATCTTTTTCTGCAAGTATCGCTTCACGGTCATGTTCGATGCCCGCAAAGCGATCTACCTGACTGGCCATAAGCACGAGCTTGAGCAGGTTGCTTTCAACTTCGGTGACCAATTGGGTCACACGCTTGATCACCTGCCCGGTGAGGTCCTGGTAATCCTGGGCGAGCAGAATGTCGTTGAGGTTGCTCGACACAACGCGATTGTCTTCACGGCTGCGCGTCAGGAAACCGTCGACGCGCCGGGCCAGTTCGCGGAACTCTTGCGCCCCGACTTCGCGACGCATGAACCGCCCCCAGTCCGTGCTCAAGGCCTGGGCTTCTTCGCTCAGGCTGTTGACCAGCGGCGTAGAGTTTTCCACCAGATCCATGGTGCGGTTGGCCGCTGCCTCGGTCAGCTTGACCACGTAGCCCAGACGCTCCGTGGCATCGGTGATCTGCGAGACTTCCTCGGCTTGCGGCATGATCGGGTCAATCTGGAAATTGACGATCGCGCTATGCAGCTCCCGGGTGAGCTTGCCCACTTCCTGATACAGGCCGCGGTCACGGGTCTGATTGAGCTCATGGATCAATTGCACAGCGTCGCCGAATCTGCCTTTTTCAAGGCTCTCGACCAATTCGACCGCGTGTTTTTTCAGGGTCGATTCAAAATCGCCCTGTGAAAATTCTTTATGCTCCATAGCTCCCCCGTGGCGCAGTCCATCAACCGATGCGTTCGAAAATCTTCTCGATTTTTTCTTTCAACGCCTGGGCCGTGAAGGGTTTGACCACATAGCCGTTAACGCCGGCCTGGGCCGCTTCGATGATCTGCTCGCGCTTGGCTTCAGCGGTGACCATCAGCACCGGCAGGTGCTTGAGCTTTTCATCGGCGCGCACGTGACGCAGCAGATCGATACCGGTCATGCCAGGCATGTTCCAGTCCGTTACCAGAAAGTCGATGCTCCCGCTGTTGAGAACCGGAATGGCAGTGGTGCCATCGTCGGCCTCGACCGTGTTGGTGAACCCAAGGTCACGCAACAGGTTTTTTATGATCCGCCGCATCGTTGAGAAGTCATCAACGATGAGGATTTTCATGTTCTTGTCCAATTCGACCTCCAAGCAGTCTTAAACGCGCCCAGCACCTGGACGCGCCATTTCAATCAATCTGGCAAAGCACTCAATGACTGTCTGGAGCACAACAGATCGAGACCGGCGCAGTTCAACACCACACCAGCCACGTTCGCAGCGTCCCCACACTGCCTTCAGCGCGCTCGCCACTCCCCCAAACGCCCCCGCAAGCGGGCCGCGCACTGGCTATGTAACTGGCTGACCCGCGATTCACTGACCCCCAGGACCTCACCGATTTCCTTCAGGTTCAGCTCTTCGTCGTAGTACAGCGCCAACACCAGTCGCTCACGCTCCGGCAAATTGGCAATCGCGTCCGCCAGCGCCGCCTGGAAGCGTTCATCTTCCAGATCGCGTGACGGCTCGAGATGAGCACTTGCGCCATCCTCGTGCAGCCCTTCGTGTTCGCCGTCCTGCAACAGATCATCGAAACTGAATAAGCGGCTACCCAGGGTGTCGTTCAAAATCCCGTAATAATCGTCGAGACTCAATTGGAGTTCGGCCGCAACCTCGTGATCTTTAGCGTCACGACCGGTTTTAGCTTCAATCGAGCGAATTGCGTCGCTGACCATCCGGGTATTGCGGTGGACCGAACGTGGCGCCCAGTCCCCCTTGCGGACTTCATCGAGCATTGCGCCGCGGATTCGAATGCCCGCGTACGTCTCGAAACTCGCGCCTTTGCTGGCGTCGTATTTGTTCGATACTTCCAGCAGACCGATCATCCCGGCCTGGATCAGGTCTTCGACCTGGACACTGGCCGGCAGACGGGCCAACAAGTGGTAAGCAATGCGTTTAACCAGTGGCGCGTAACGCTCGATCAGCTCGTACTGCGCGTCACGTGCCGACTTCTTGTAGAAGTTGTAGCCACTGGCTGTCATAGAACCGGTCCTGCCGTTTGTTGCACGAGGCGCTCGACGAAAAACTCCAGGTGCCCACGGGGGTTGGCAGGCAGCGGCCAGGTATCGACCTTCTGCGCAATGGCCTTGAACGCCAGAGAGCACTTGGAACGCGGGAACGCTTCATAGACCGCACGTTGCTTCTGTACGGCCTTGCGCACGCTTTCGTCGTATGGCACCGCACCGACGTATTGTAAGGCGACGTCGAGGAAGCGATCCGTGACCTTGGTCAACTTGGCGAACAGGTTGCGACCTTCCTGCGGGCTCTGGGCCATGTTGGCCAGGACGCGAAAGCGGTTCATGCCGTAATCGCGGTTAAGCAATTTGATCAGTGCGTAAGCGTCCGTGATCGAGGTCGGTTCATCGCACACCACCAGCAGGACTTCCTGCGCGGCGCGGACGAAACTGACCACCGATTCACCAATGCCCGCGGCGGTGTCGATCACCAATACGTCGAGGTTGTCGCCGATATCGCTGAACGCCTGGATCAGGCCGGCGTGTTGAGCCGGGCTCAGATGAACCATGCTCTGGGTGCCGGACGCGGCCGGGACGATGCGGATGCCGCCAGGGCCCTGCAACAGAACGTCGCGCAGCTCACATCGGCCTTCGATCACGTCGGCCAGGGTGCGTTTGGGTGTCAGTCCCAGCAGGACGTCGACGTTCGCCAAACCCAGGTCGGCGTCCAACAGCATGACGCGACGGCCGAGTTCAGCCAGGGCCAGTGACAAATTCACTGACACGTTAGTCTTGCCGACGCCACCTTTGCCGCCGGTCACCGCGATCACCTGTACGGGATGCATGCTGCCCATGTTATTTCTTTACCTTGTCTTGCATAGACGGAGGCCACATTACTGGCTGCGCGTTCACAGATGGAACAATGCATGGCAGACCATCGATGTAGGTATAAAAACTGTTCATTACTACCTCAGCCGACCTGCTTGGTCGGGCTGTGGTAAATATCAGCGAACATGTCAGCCATGGCTTCTTCGCTGGGTTCTTCCTGCATTTGCACACTCACGGCGCGACTGACCAACTGATGACGGCGCGGCAGATGCAAATCATCCGGGATCCGCGGGCCATCGGTCAGGTACGCCACTGGCAATTCATGACTGATGGCCAGGCTCAACACCTCGCCCAGACTTGCCGTTTCATCCAGTTTAGTCAGGATGCACCCGGCCAGCCCGCAGCGCTTGTAACTGTGATAAGCGGCCGTTAGAACCTGTTTCTGGCTAGTGGTTGCCAGAACCAGGTAATTTTTCGATTTGATGCCACGACCCGCGAGGCTTTCCAGCTGCATGCGCAGTGCCGGATCGCTGGCCTGAAGGCCGGCGGTATCGATCAGGACCACGCGCTTGCGCAGCAATGGATCCAGCGCCTGAACCAGCGATTGGCCCGGGTCGACGTGTGTCACCGACACATTGAGGATCCGGCCGAGGGTCTTGAGCTGTTCCTGAGCACCGATACGGTAGCTGTCCATGCTCACCAGCGCGATGTTTTGCGCGCCGTACTTGAGCACGTAGCGGGCGGCCAGTTTGGCCAGGGTGGTGGTCTTGCCCATGCCGGCAGGACCGACCATGGCAATCACACCGCCCTCTTCCAGCGGCTCGATCTCCGGTGTGAGGATCATTCGCGCCAGGTACGCAAGCAACATGCGCCA
This sequence comes from Pseudomonas sp. IT-P253, assembly GCF_949768125.1. Lineage (NCBI taxonomy): Bacteria > Pseudomonadati > Pseudomonadota > Gammaproteobacteria > Pseudomonadales > Pseudomonadaceae > Pseudomonas > Pseudomonas sp. IT-P253. Next base: position 66,057 of record NZ_CATKPT010000003.1, read on the forward strand.
GGCCTGACGGGGTTCTTCAATGTCGGTAATCATCGCCAGCAAATCGCGCGACAACGGGCCGGACAGGCCGATGCGTTGCAGACGACGCCAGAGGTTAGCCTGGGCCGGACGACTGCCTTGCAGCTGATTCCACGCCAAGGAGCCAAGCTGTACTTCCATCAATTCGCGCAGGCTGTTGAGCTCGAAACGCATCGAGTCGAACGCCCGAGGATCCACACCGGTCGAGGCCGCTGCAGGGGCTTGCGCAGGACGCCGGGGTTCGGTGTACGTCGGTTCGATCAATGGCTCGGCAGCGGTCAGCGGCAGGCCGGCGAACAACTGGCGGTTGGTGCTCTTGTCGCTCTCGCCGTCGCCTCGCAGGCTCAGTTCGGCCTGGGCGGTCACGATCCGCGACTGGGTCTTGCGCAGCTCGTCTTCGAGTTCCATGTTCGGAACACGTGGTGCCAGCGCCGACAACTTGTAATCCAGGGCAGCCGTCAACTCGACACCACCGGCGATCCGGCGGTTGCCAATGATAGCGGCGTCAGCGCCCAGCTCATCACGAACCAGTTTCATGGCCTGGCGCATATCGGCGGCGAAAAAACGCTTAACTTGCATAAACCACTACCTCAGCCGTTGGGCCCTACTGTCGCAACGATGGTCACTTGCTTGTTGTCAGGAATTTCCTGGTAAGCCAACACATGCAAACCCGGGACTGCCAATCGGCCGAATCGCGAAAGCATTGCGCGAACCGGACCGGCTACCAGCAGAATCACCGGTTGACCTTGCATTTCCTGACGCTGTGCCGCATCGATCAACGAGCGTTGCAGCTTCTCAGCCATGCTTGGTTCCAGCAGAACGCCTTCTTCCGAGCCTTGTCCTGCCTTCTGAAGACTATTGAGCAATATCTGTTCCAACCTTGGTTCCAAGGTGATAACTGGCAGCTCCGACTCAGTCCCTACAATGCTTTGGACGATAGCGCGCGAGACGCCAACGCGCACCGCGGCCACCAATGCGGCAGTATCTTGACTCTTGGCGGCGTTGTTCGCGATTGCTTCGGCAATGCTGCGAATGTCGCGTACCGGCACTTGCTCCGCCAACAGCGCTTGCAACACCTTGAGCAATTGCGACAGCGAAACCACGCCCGGCACCAGTTCTTCCGCCAGTTTCGGCGAGTTTTTCGCCAGCAACTGCATCAGTTGCTGCACTTCTTCGTGACCGATCAGCTCGCTGGAGTGCTTGTACAGAATCTGGTTCAAGTGCGTGGCCACCACCGTACTGGCATCGACCACCGTATAACCGAGGGATTGCGCCTGGGAACGCTGACTGACCTCGATCCAGACCGCCTCCAGGCCAAAAGCCGGATCTTTGGCGGTGATGCCATTGAGCGAACCGTAGACTTGCCCAGGGTTGATCGCCAGTTCACGATCCGGGTAAATCTCCGCTTCGGCCAGGATCACCCCCATCAGTGTCAGGCGATAAGCACTCGGCGCCAGGTCGAGGTTGTCCCGGATGTGCACGGTCGGCATCAGGAAGCCCAGATCCTGGGAAAGCTTCTTGCGCACGCCTTTGATCCGCGCCAGCAACTGGCCACCTTGGTTGCGGTCCACCAGAGGAATCAGGCGATAGCCGACTTCCAGGCCAATCATGTCGATCGGGGTGACGTCGTCCCAGCCAAGTTCCTTGGTTTCCTGAGCACGGGCCGGCGAAGGCAACAGTTCCTGCTGACGCTTGACCTCTTGCAGCGCTTGAACCTTGACAATGTTCTGCTTCTTCCAGAACAGGTACGCACCACCGGCCGCCAGGGCTGCCATGCTGAGGAAGGAGAAGTGCGGCATGCCGGGCACCAGGCCCATGACCGCCATCAAGCCAGCAGCCACTGCCAGCGCTTTGGGCGAGGCGAACATCTGGCGATTGATTTGCTTGCCCATGTCTTCCGAACCGGAAGCACGCGTCACCATGATCGCTGCAGCTGTCGATAAAAGCAGTGATGGCAATTGCGCCACCAAACCGTCACCGATGGTCAGCAGCGCGTAAACCTTGCCGGCATCGGCGAAGCCCATGCCGTGCTGGAAGATACCGACCGCCATGCCGCCGATCAGGTTGATAAACAGAATCAGCAGGCCGGCAATGGCGTCACCGCGCACGAATTTGCTGGCACCGTCCATGGAACCGTAGAACTCGGCTTCCTGAGCCACTTCCATCCGGCGCAATTTGGCCTGGTTCTGATCGATCAGGCCGGCGTTCAAGTCGGCGTCGATCGCCATTTGTTTGCCGGGCATCGCATCGAGGGTGAATCGTGCGCTCACCTCGGAAATCCGCCCGGCACCCTTGGTCACCACGACGAAGTTGATGATCATCAAAATCGCGAAGACCACGATACCGACCACGTAGTTACCGCCGATCACCACCTCGCCGAAGGCCTGAATCACCTTGCCGGCGGCGGCATGGCCGTCCTGCCCGTGCAGCATCACCACCCGCGTGGAGGCCACGTTCAGCGCCAGTCGCAACAGCGTTGCAATCAGCAGGATGGTCGGGAACACCGCGAAATCCAGCGGCCGCAAGGCGTAGACGCAGACCAGCAACACGACAATCGACAAGGCAATGTTGAACGTGAAAAACACGTCGAGCAGGAACGGCGGCACCGGCAACATCATCATCGCCAGCATGACCAGCAGCAACAACGGCACGCCCAGATTGCCTCGACTTAAGTCGGCAATGTTTGTGCGGGCACTGTTGAGTAACTGAGAGCGATCCACCGGTTTTCCCCGTTCCTTTAAAGCAATCTTTTGACGCCACAAGCAGGCGCAGAGCGGCTACTGCAAGAAGCTTTCCAACTTTAGGCGGGGTTTGAAATAGAGCTTTATCGGGGAAGGGGCGACGCTTGTAGCAGCTGTCGAGCTTGCGAGGCTGCGTCCGGCTGCGCAGCAGTCGTGAAATCCGGCGAGGACTTTGTCCTCGAACGCAGCCTCGCGGGCTCGGCAGCTGCTACAGGCGTCAGCTCGGGAATCGCGGCGTGTGTTCCATGGGTCACGTTCAGTGGAGATGTCATTCACACGGGCTAATACCGAGCTACCTATCAGTTCTGCTAGTACCCGATCTTTGCGAAACCGCCAATACTGGGTGCCAGTCCTTCGGACCTTTGGAGCACTCAATCATGCAATCGCTGCGCGAAACCTTGCACTGCCATTACCGCTACGACGCCCTTGACCGGCTGATTGCCAATGAGCGGCCAAGTGAGCCCGAGCGGCAGCGTTTTTATTGCAAAAGCCGGCTGGCCACCGAAATCCAGGGCGCGAACCGGTATTCGATGTTTCAGCACGGTGACCAGCTGCTGGCGCAACAGCAGAGAGAGGGCGATGTACTCGATGCCACGCTGCTGGCTACCGATCAACAGCGGTCGGTGTTGCATGCGCTCAAGGGCAATCATCCACGACGATCCATTGCGCATTCGCCCTATGGCCACCGTCCCGCTGAAAACGGGTTACTCAGTTTGCTCGGGTTTAACGGCGAACGACCGGACTCGGTGACTGGGCATTGTTTATTGGGGAATGGGTATCGGGCGTTTAATCCGGTATTGATGCGGTTTAATAGTCCGGATAGCTGGAGTCCGTTTGGAAAAGGTGGGTTGAATCCATATGCGTATTGCCTGAATGATCCAGTAAATCGAAGAGACCCCAACGCTCATGTTTCTTTCAAGGCAGTAGGAATACTGCTAAGAAGCATCTATCGCATGAAAAGACAAACAGCATCCCTCAAACGCACAATCACATCCAAAGCGGCGGATAGCTCTGTCTACCATGGAAGTAGGAATAATGGATTTTCGACGATCCGCTACAGTTCTGAACCTCCAAAAGAAACAATAAACTCCCCCACACTCCAACAATTAAGTTTTAGTGCTGCTACGGGAAAAGAACTACAAACACTCGCCAACAAAAGCATAGGCCACTCCCAGCTGATCAAAGACTTAGACCTCTCGATCGGCGATATTAATCTCGATAATTTTACTTGGAAAACCTACCGTAGAAATTTTGAGAAAAGCTCCGAAAATTTAAGCTCAAGGACAGAAAAAATAACGAACAGCTTTAACGCCATAAATTCCGCCTTAGCTGGAGAAATACCGGGAATACTTCCGTCAAGAGCAAAACTTCGGGAGATAAGAGACTTTAGTGACGACCCAGAAATACCTATTTTCAAGACAACCAATGAAAGAAGATACCTATAAAAGGTAAAAACAAGAAAAAGGGAACACCCATTAGCCGGTCTCAAGCCAAGGCTAATGGGCGCCCCCCCTTTCCCCCAATAAAAGGAGACTAAAAAGGGTTGGCGCTTCAAGACCAAAAGATCGCAGCCTTAGGCAGCTACGGGGTGTATGCAATCTGTGGAACTGCCGAAGGTTCGGGCCGCATTCGGACGATCTTTTGATTTTAAACATCTATGTTTAATCGACATCTCCAGACACCTACCGAGCCTACACATCCTTGCGCCGAAGCCTACGACTACGCCAGAATCCGCCGGCTTGTGCGCCTGAGGGCCGGGCTTTATCGTTTCCCGGTCGCTGAAAAACAGCGATCGGGTTTGGTAGCCCGGTTACCTGTCGCATAACGCAACGTAATGCAGATAGCTTTCGTCTTCTGTTTTTATGGTGGTCATGCGTAGGGCGTCCTCGGACGCGCCGGGCTTTTGCTCCAGGTAACCGGTCTACCAACCTGCGTATGGCCGCCACCCTTCGTTTGGTAGCGAGGGTGATGGCTCCCTATGTCTTACCTGGAGTTTCATCCATGTTCAAACCAACACCCAATCCACCGGAAGCTGACGACTCCCCAGTCCCCTCAATCGATCCACAAAAACTCCACGAAGCCGCCGACCGCGCGCTCGATGACTTCGTCAACCTGTCCGCCCGCATAAACGCCACCGCGCGAAAGCCCAGCACGATGTTCGTCATTGCGCCCGGCATCGATACCGAAAGCCTGCTGGCGCACGCCTGTGAATCCCTGGCTTCGGCGAGTGTGCTGGCCAGTGATTTCGCGGGGTGTCTGGAGGGGCCGCAGCGCAATACGATGCTGGCAATTCAGCAGATCATCATGCTGGGAGAATTGGCGGTGAATCGCGCGCTGGATAACATTGATCCGCAGGGCTAGCGACTGGCTTGAGCCGAGGCCATCCCCTGTGGGAGCGAGCTTGCTCGCGATGGTGTGTCAGCTGACATCAATGTGTCTGACACACCATCGCGAGCAAGCTCGCTCCTACAGGATTTATCGCTGTATCAGGAATCTCGGCGCAAATCCGGCGGAATCGGCAAATCATCCTTGAGCGGATCTGGCCGTTTACCCTTGCCAGCCCGGTGCTGTCGGATCTGGTAAACGTAAGCCAGCACCTGAGCAACGGCCAGATACAGCCCACCCGGAATTTCCTGCTCAAGCTCGGTGGAGTAGTAGATCGACCGCGCCAGCGCCGGTGACTCCAGTAACAACACTTCATTCGCCACGGCGATTTCGCGGATTTTAAGGGCCAGGAAATCACTGCCCTTGGCGATCAAGGTCGGTGCCCCGCCCTTGTCCGGGTCGTACTTGAGCGCCACGGCGTAGTGGGTCGGGTTGGTGATGACCACGTCAGCGCTGGGAATCGCCGCCATCATCCGGCGCTGGGACATTTCGCGCTGCAACTGGCGAATCCGCTGTTTGACCTCCGGCCGCCCTTCCTGGTCCTTGTGCTCATCGCGCACTTCCTGCTTGGTCATCAGCAGTTTATTGTGGCTCTCCCACAGCTGCACGGGCACGTCCACGACGGCGATGATGATCAGGCCGCAGGCCATCCACAAGGTGCTCCAGCCCACCACTTGCAGGCTGTGTGTGATCGCTTGATCCAGCGGTTCATGGGCAATGCGCAGCAGGTCGTCGATGTCTGAGGACAACACCGCCAGCGCCACGAACAACACGATGAAAAACTTCGCCAGGGCCTTGAGCAATTCCACCAGGGCCTTGGTCGAAAACATTCGCTTGATCCCCGGGCCGGGGTTCATGCGACTGAACTTCGGCGCCATGGAGCCCGCTGCGAACAGCCAGCCGCCAAGCGAGATCGGGCCAATCACCGCGGCCAGCAGCAAGGTGATCATCACCGGCTGAATGGCCACCAGCGCGATCTGCCCGGAGTGCAGCAGGAAGGTGCCCATGCTGCGCTGATCCAGTATGACTTCCCGCGAGAGCGAGAAGTTGATCCGCATCACCTCCATCATGTCCTGCGCCAGTGCGCCGCCGAAAATCAGCAGCGCGCCGGCACCGGCCAGCATGATCGCCAGAGTATTGAGTTCCTTGGAACGCGCGACCTCACCCTTTTCACGAGAGTCACTTTTGCGTTTATCCGTGGGGTCTTCTGTTTTGTCCTGACCGCTTTCACTCTCAGCCATGGCTCAGCTCGCCCGTGCCAGTTCGCGTAAAAACTGCAAGGCCTCGACAGCCAGCGGTTGATACTGATTGAGAATGTCCGCCAGCCCGACCCAGAGAATAACCAGCCCCAGCACCAGGATCAGCGGGAAGCCAATGGAGAAGATGTTCAGCTGCGGTGCCGCCCGGGTCATCACGCCAAAGGCAATGTTGACCACCAGCAGCGCGGTGATCGCCGGCAGCACCAGCATCAACGCAGCCCCGAGCACCCAGCCCAGTTTGCCGGCCAGTTCCCAGTAGTGATTGACCATCAAGCCGCTGCCGACGGGCAATGTAGTGAAGCTTTCGGTGAGGACCTCGAAGACCACCAGATGGCCATTCATCGACAGGAACATCAGCGTCACAAGCATGGTGAAAAACTGCCCGATCACCGCCACCGACACGCCGTTAGTGGGGTCGACCATGGACGCGAAGCCCATGCCCATCTGAATCGCGACGATTTGCCCGGCGACCACAAAGGCCTGGAAGAACAGCTGCAGGGAGAACCCCAATACCGCGCCGACGAGAATCTGTTCGGCAATCAGCAGCAGGCCGCTCAAGTCCAATGCATGGACCGGCGGCATCGGTGGCAGGCCGGGCGCAATCACCACGGTAATCGCCAGTGCAAGGTAAAGACGCACGCGCTTGGGCACCAGGGTCGTACCAAACACCGGCATGACCATCAACAGCGAGCCGACGCGAAACAGCGGCAACATGAACGATGCCACCCACGTGCTGATCTGGGTATCGGTCAGTTGCAGCAGCGACATGGCTTAGCCAATGACCTGAGGAATACTGCCGTACAACTGCAGGATGTACTCCATGAAGGTCTGCACCAGCCACGGGCCAGCCACGATCAGCGTCACCAGCATCACCAGCAAGCGCGGCAGAAAGCTCAGGGTCTGTTCGTTGATCTGGGTGGCGGCCTGGAACATCGCCACGAGCAAACCGACCAGCAAGCTCGGGATCACCAGCACCGCAACCATCATGGTGGTCAGCCACAGCGCTTCCCGGAAGATGTCTACCGCAACTTCCGGGGTCATGGCGAAACACCGCCGAAGCTGCTCGCCAGCGTGCCGATAATCAATGCCCAGCCATCCACCAGCACGAACAGCATGATTTTGAACGGCAGGGAAATGATCAGCGGCGAGAGCATCATCATACCCATGGCCATCAGCACACTGGCCACGACCAGGTCGATGATCAGGAATGGAATGAAGATCATGAAACCGATCTGGAACGCGGTTTTCAGCTCGGACGTGACGAATGCCGGGACCAGAATGGTCAACGGCGCCTGATCCGGCGAGGCGATATCGGTACGCTTGGACAAGCGCATAAATAACTCCAGATCGCTGCTGCGCGTCTGGGCGAGCATGAAGTTCTTGATCGGCACCTGCGCCTTGGCCACGGCATCCTGAGCGGTCATTTTTTCCGCGAGATAGGGCTGCAAGGCGTCCTGATTCACCCGGTCAAACACCGGCGCCATGATGAACAGGGTCAGGAACAGCGCCATGCCCGTGAGGATCTGGTTCGATGGCGTCTGCTGCAGGCCCAGGGCCTGACGCAAAATCGAGAAGACGATGATGATCCGGGTAAAACTGGTCATCAGCATGACGAACGCTGGAATGAAACTCAGCGCGGTCATGATCAGCAGGATTTGCAGGTTGACCGAGTATTCCTGAGCACCATTGGCGTTGGTGCCCAGGGTGATCGCCGGAATCGACAACGGATCGGCGGCGAACGCCAGCGGCGCGACCACCATCAGGGCCAGCGTCAAGACGATGCGTAGCGCACCCATTACTTCTTATCCTTCTGATCCTTGCCGAGCATCTCCAATAGACGCTGGGCAAACTCCGGAGTCGCTTTTTCAGCACCGCTCGGCACTTGCACCGGTTCCTTGAGCACATGCAACGCGGTGATGGTGCCGGGGCTCAGGCCGAGCAGAATCTGCTCGTTGCCCACTTGCACCAGCACCAAACGGTCACGAGGGCCGAGCGCACGTGAACCGATCAACTCGATCACCTGCCCTTTGCCGGCGGGCCCGGCCTGCTGAACCCGGCGCAACAGCCAGGCGAGGAAGAAGATCAACCCCAGCACCAGCAGCAAGCCGAATACCAACTGCGTCAACTGCCCGGCCACACCGCTGCTGACCGCTGGCGCAGCCGCCGTGGCGGCCGCAGTGGCCACCGGCTCGGCACCCAGAACGTTGAACGGCAAGGCGAGCGCTAACCCCAGCAAAGAACCCAGAACTTTTTTCACTTAGCGCAGCTTCTTGATGCGTTCGCTTGGGCTGATCACGTCGGTCAGGCGGATGCCGAACTTCTCGTTGACCACGACCACTTCGCCATGAGCGATGAGTGTGCCATTGACCAGTACGTCGAGCGGCTCACCAGCCAGACGATCAAGCTCAATCACCGAACCCTGGTTGAGCTGCAGCAGGTTGCGGATGTTGATTTCGGTGCTGCCGACTTCCATGGAAATCGACACTGGAATGTCGAGAATCACATCCAGGTTCGGGCCTTCGAGGCTGACCGGATCGTTGTTCTTCGGCACGCTGCCGAACTCTTCCATCGGCAGACGGTTGGACCGTGAACCGGCGGCGTCGGCGGCCAGTAACGCATCGATGTCGTCCTGGCCGGCATCGCCTGTTTCTTCCAGGGCCGCAGCCCATTCATCGGCCAGCGCCTGGTCGTCCTGGGTATTCATATTGTCAGCCATCATTTGTCCTCGGCGGGCAAAAATTCAATAAGGTGCGGTCAGTTAAAGCGAATCGGGGGCGCCGCTCAGCGGCGCTCGATCGGCTCGATCACTTGCAACGCGAGGTTGCCTTTGTGCGAGCCCATCTTGACCTTGAACGCAGGAACGCCATTGGCGCGCATGATCATTTCTTCCGGCATTTCGACCGGGATAATGTCCCCCGGCTGCATGTGCAGGATGTCCCGCAGACGCAACTGGCGACGAGCGACTGTGGCGCCGATTGGCACGTCGACGTCCAGCACGTCCTGGCGCAAGGCGTTGACCCAGCGCTCGTCCTGATCGTCGAGGTCAGACTGGAAGCCGGCGTCGAGCATTTCGCGCACCGGCTCGATCATCGAGTACGGCATCGTTACGTGCAGATCACCGCCACCACCATCGAGCTCAATGTGGAATGTCGACACGACAACCGCTTCGCTTGGACCGACGATGTTGGCCATGGCCGGGTTCACTTCCGAGTTGATGTACTCGAAGTTCACTTCCATGATCGCCTGCCAGGCTTCCTTCAAATCGACGAAGGCCTGTTCCAGCACCATCCGCACCACGCGCAGCTCGGTCGGGGTGAATTCACGCCCTTCGATCTTCGCGTGACGGCCGTCGCCGCCGAAGAAGTTGTCCACCAGTTTGAACACCAGTTTGGCGTCGAGGATGAACAACGCAGTGCCGCGCAACGGTTTGATCTTGACCAGGTTGAGGCTGGTCGGCACATACAGCGAGTGCACGTACTCGCCGAATTTCATCACCTGCACACCACCGACGGCAACGTCCGCCGAGCGGCGCAGCATGTTGAACATGCTGATGCGGGTGTAGCGGGCGAAACGCTCGTTGATCATTTCCAGGGTCGGCATGCGTCCACGGACGATGCGATCCTGGCTGGTCAGGTCGTAGCTTTTAACGGTGCCGGGTTCGGCAGCGATATCGGTCTGAACCAGACCATCGTCGACGCCATGCAACAGCGCATCGATCTCATCCTGGGACAGCAGGTCCTGCACGGCCATGTCGTGTTCCTACTGCAGTACGAAATTAGTGAAAAGCAGCTGTTCGATCACCACTTTGCCGAGTTCTTTCTGCGCCACTTCCTGGACGCTGGCCGTGGCTTTCTGACGCAACATTTCCTGACCGACCGGCGACGCCAGGGTGGCGAAGTCCTGGCCGGAGAACAGCATGACCAGGTTATTGCGGATCACCGGCATGTGGACTTTGAGCGCATCCAGATCAGCCTGATTGCGCCCCTGCAGGGTGATGCTCACCTGCATGTAACGCTGACGACCGTTCTGGTTGTAGTTGGCCACGAAGGCCGGGGCCATGGGCTCGAAAATCGCGGGTTGCTTGCCAACAGGCGCTGTATCGGCCACGACGACCGGCTTGCTCTGGGCACTGTGCATAAAGAACCAGGTCGCCCCCACGGACAAGCCGATCGCCAGCAGCAGGGCCACCACGATCACTATGATCAGCTTGAGTTTGCCTTTGGTTGCGGGATCTTTTACTGCTGCGTCGCTCTTCGCCATGCCAATAATCCGTCACTATTCGGGTTTTCACAGTCGCACGGCAAGGCAAGAGCAAGTGTTATGCCATGTAGGAGCGAGCTTGCTCGCGAAAAGCCCGAGGCCGCCGCGGGGCGTCAGGCTTGGCGGGTTATCGTTTGGCGACCATCGCGAGCAGGCTCGCTCCTACAGGGGCGGGGATCAGGCGTAGTAGTCGACGGCGCTGGAGCCGATCACGCTGGTCGCCGTTGCTGTTACTTCACCAACGCTCGACGCGACCTCTTCATCCATGGAATCAATTCGACCACCACTGGCGCTGGTACGCCCGCCCTGGCCTTGGCCCTGCTGCGCCTGATCCCGTCCCTGTCCCTGCCAGCCACGGGACTGATCGGAAACGTTGACGTTGACCTGACCCATGCCTTGCTGCTCAAACATGTCACGCAAGCGGTGCATCTGGCCGTCCAGCGCTTCACGAACGCCTGCATGTGCACTCATGAACGTCACTTGGGTCTGCTGGTCCGGAATCATGTTCACCCGAATATCGAGGCGCCCCAGCTCGGCCGGTTGTAACTGGATGTCGGCCGCCTTGAGATTAGCGCTGGACAGGTACATGACCCGGTTCACCACTTCTTCGGTCCAGCCGCTCTGATGCATGGCGATCGGCTGGTTCACCGGCACCGCATTGGCGGTTTTCGGCGTGGCTGCCTGTGTCAGCGCCGCCAGACGGTTGGCAAAATCGTCGACACGGGTATCGCTACTGGCCGACTTCAGGTCCTTGAGACCGTCATCAATCAGCCCGCTGAACGCTTTGTCGCCGCCCTGGCTGGTGCTGTCTTTGTCGGCTTTCACATCGAGCATGGTCGCCATGCCCGCAGCAAAGTTTTGCGCCGAGGTCAGCTCACCGTCGGCCTGGGTCTGGGCCGAGGTCGGTGGCGCTTTAGGCTGTGCCTGGCTGGAGGCGGAAACGTGCCCGCTCTGCTCCATGGCCATGCGCACGGCCGGCAGCGCGTCGAGGGGATCGGCTTCGGGATCGAAATCGGTATCAGTGGCGGCACCGGTCATTGGCGAGGATGCAGGGGGGAGCGTTGCAGCCGCAACAACCGGCGGTTGCTCGGTGGCTGCCACGGGTGCAGCGGTCGTCACTGGCGCTGCAACCGCCGACTGTACTACCTGCATCAACGCAGGATCGAGCGCCGGGTCAACAGGCGCGGCATCGGTCACCGGCGTCTCTGGCGTATTCGACGCATCATTGCTGGCGGTCTGGCCGTCGGCCGGTGCTGGCTTATCGGCGGGCAAAGTATTGCCGCTATCGGCAACCGCCGGTTCCGGGGCGGCAGACTTGTCGTGGCTGATGTCTTTTTTACCGCTACTGTCCGAAGCTTGATCACGTACCGGTTTCGCTGGCGCGCTGTTCACGGCAGAGGGTTTGACCTGGGCTTGATTGGCGTAGACCTTGGCGAAGCTGGGGGCCTTGTTCGCAGGCTCCGCGGCCAGCGCCGGGGGATTGGCGGAGGCGGCCTGAGTCTTGGCCTGCGCGGCTGCCTGAAGAAGGGAATTGGGGGTAACGGGCATGACACGGGCTCCGCTGCACTGGGATCGTAGGTACAGTTGACGGAGTAAGCTGCAAAGGTCGAGCCAGCTTTTGCCAATTGGCGCTAATAGCGCCGGACGGCGGGTTTGGTGGCCAGAGCGCGTTGGCGCTCCGCCTCATAGAGGTGTCGGACGATGGCAAATTCACGGTCGATTTCACCGACGAGCTGTTTGATATCAACGAGACTTTTGTTTTTGGCCTGTTGCTCAAGCCTATGACACAGCTCGGCCAAGCGAATGGCGCCCATATTACTGCTGCTGCCCTTGAAACTATGGGCAGTTTCCATGAGCTGCGCGGCATCGTCAGTGTTACGCAACAGATTCAAACGCTCTTCGGAATCGGCGAGAAAGGTATCCAGCAACGTCGGATACTCATCCTCCATGACTTCCTGCAACGCGCTCAGTACGTTTCGGTCCAGATGTGGGTCAACCACTTGCTCACTCCTTGATCAAGAATGCGTGGATTATGCCAGAGCCTCCCAGAAAAACTCCACGCGGGCACTTCGACCATCGTCGGACCAGCTCGCATTGCGGCCCAACTGACGGATCAGACTGACGCCACGTCCCGACAGACGGACAGCGTCAACGGGCCGCTCCATCACCCGCGCGACATCGAAACCTTTACCACTGTCTTCAACCCGAACCGTCAGGCAACCGCCATCGCCCTTGGGTGTCACCTGCAAATGCACCCGCACGAAGCCGTCCTGCAACTCATCCAGGCGAGTATTGCGCTGCTGATAATAGCGGGTAAAACCCGAAGCATCGCGCTTGAGCGCCGAATCCAGCCCCAGCACTCCATGCTCCAGGGCATTGGAATACAGTTCGGCCAGCACACTGTAGAGCGCCCCGCTCTGAGCCCGCAGACCGTGGACCTCAAGCAGCAATTGCAGAAGATACGGCAGCGGATTGAAGCGTTTGAGCGTGGCGGCGCGAAATTCGAAACTCACCGACCAGTCCAGTGGGCAGGACTGACCACTGTCGGAATACACCAGCGCCGGCGGGCTCAGCTGTGCGGCCTCCAGCAAACTGACCTCGACCATGCTCACGTCATCACGAGCCTCGCCGCGAAAGTCCCGCAACGCCTGCTCGATCTCTTCGAACAACTCATCAGGCTGACGATTGGCCGCAAATACCTGCTGCAATCGCTCCACACCAAACAACTGCTCATTGGCATCGCAAGTATCGATCACCCCGTCGGACAACAGGAAGACCCGATCCCCGACCGCCATCGGAAACACCTCGGTGCGGTCATCAAAGGATTGCGGGCTCAGCACGCCGAGCGGCAAATGCCGAGCCGTCAGCGGCGTTCGCTCACCGCTGGCGATGCTGTGCAGGTAACCGTCCGGCATCCCACCGTTCCAGACCTCCACCGAGCGTCGCTGAAAACTCAGGCACAGCAGCGTTGCACAACAGAACATGTCCACCGGCAGGATGCGCTTGAGCTTGGCATTCATCTCGCGCAGGGTTTCGGACAGGCCGTAACCCTTGGCGGTCATGCCATAGAAGACTTCGGCCAGGGGCATGGCACCCACAGCGGCCGGCAAACCATGGCCGGTAAAATCGCCGAGCAGCACGTGCATGTCGCCAGCCGGAGTGAACGCGGCCAGCAGAAGATCGCCGTTGAACAACGCATAAGGCGATTGCAGGTAGCGGATATTGGGTGCATTCAGGCAGCCGGAGTGGGCCACCTTGTCGAACACAGCCTTGGCCACCCGTTGTTCGTTGAGCAGGTAGTCGTGGTGCCTGGCGATCTGGTCACGCTGTTGCAACACAGTGGCCTGCAACCGCCGCAAGCGGTCCATGGCCTTGATCTTGGCGGCGAGGATCACCTGGTTGTAGGGTTTCGCCAGGAAGTCGTCGCCCCCGGCCTCCAGACAGCGGGCCAGCGCTTCGCTTTCAGTCAGCGAGGTGAGGAAAATGATCGGCACCAGGGTTTCCCCTGCCAACACCTTGATCTGCCGCGCCGCCTCGAAACCGTCCATCACTGGCATCATCGCGTCCATGAGCACCAGTTGCGGTCGCTGCTGGCGAAACGCGTCAACTGCTTCGGCACCGTTGGCGGCCGTCAGCACCTCATGCCCTTGGCGACGGACGATGGTCGCCAGCAGCATGCGATCGGCCGCGCTGTCTTCGGCGATCAGGATCGTCAGCGGCTCGAACAAAGACTGCATGACGGTCACGCCACGTCGAAGATTTGTTCGAAGTTGGAGATGGCGAGAATCTTGCGCACATCTGCATTAGCGTTGGTCAACGTGATCTCGGCATTCTCGCCGCCAGCGTGATCACGCAATAGCAACAGCATGCCAAGCGCTGAACTGTCGAGGTAGGTGGCGTCTTTCAGGTTCACTTCGAAGGATTCGGGTTTTGGCTGAAGATTTTCGTAGGACTCACGAAATTCCTGATGTTTGGCGAAGTCGAATCGTCCCTTGATCGATATCGTCAGCTTTTGCCCATCCTGGGAGACTTCGGTAACAACTGACATTGAACGGCTTCCTTGTCATTGGGGAACATACGTATACAAGGTTTAGCATTTGGCGAAGATCGGGGCAAGGTCGTTAAGCGGTGTCACCCTGGAGTACGCCTTCGCGAGCAAGCTCGCTCCCACAGGTTGACCGCATCCCCCGTGGGAGCGAGCCTGCTCGCGAAGAACGATAACGCGGTCAACCTGATTCAATACGGATCCTGGCGCGGTAACCGCTGGGACAACTCATCCAGCAATTTCTGCTCGCGCCGGTCTTCGAGCTTGCGCGCCTCATCCATGTAGCGCGCAACCAGCTTGCGCAAGCCTTCGACCCGGGTAAACGCCTGTTGCCAGGATTCCCGCGCCTTGTTCAGATTGTTCTGATGCCAAACCAGGCTTTGTCGCTGCTGATCGATGGCGGTGCCCAGTTGCGCAAGGAAGCCTTGATATCCCAGCAGCCATTGCCCCGACACACCGCTGCTGCCGCGCACGATCCATTGTTCCTGATAATCGAGGCGAAACGCTTCAAGGTCGGCGAGTTTGCTTTCGGCCAGGCGCACTTGGCCCTGAAAATGCCCCAACCGCTGGACGGCCGTTTTTTCGGCCTTTTCGGCCATTTCGACCACCGGCGCCAGGCGCCCTGCCCGACTCTGGGCCATGATCGATTAGCCCCCGGCCGCAGGAGCGAAGATCGAGCCGAGATAGGCTTCGCTTTCACCCAGGCTGATGCTGTCGTTCAGGCCCTGGCGCAGGTATTTGACCAACTGCGGTTGCAGGGAAATCGCCAGGTCGGTCTCCCGGTCACCGCCAGCGACATAAGCACCGACGCTGATCAGGTCTCGACTCTGTTGATAGCGCGACCACAGTTGCTTGAAGTACTGGGCACGCATCATGTGCTCCGGCGACACCACCGACGGCATGACCCGGCTGATGGACGCCTCGATGTCGATGGCCGGGTAATGCCCTTCCTCGGCCAGGCGCCGGGACAGGACGATATGTCCGTCGAGCACGCCCCGCGCCGCATCGGCTATCGGATCCTGCTGGTCATCGCCTTCGGACAATACGGTGTAGAACGCGGTGATCGAGCCGCCGCCTTTCTCGGCGTTACCGGCCCGCTCCACCAGCTTGGGCAGCTTGGCGAACACCGACGGCGGATAACCCTTGGTCGCGGGTGGCTCGCCGATGGCCAGGGCAATTTCCCGCTGGGCCTGGGCGAAACGGGTCAGGGAGTCCATCAGCAACAGGACGTTCTTGCCCTTGTCGCGAAAATACTCGGCGATGCGCGTGCAATACATGGCAGCGCGCAAACGCATCAGCGGCGCATCGTCCGCCGGTGATGCAACCACCACCGAACGCTTGAGACCTTCTTCACCGAGGATGTGCTCGATGAACTCTTTAACTTCACGACCCCGCTCACCGATCAGGCCGACGACGATGATGTCGGCCTCGGTGAAGCGAGTCATCATGCCCAGCAGCACACTCTTGCCGACGCCCGTACCGGCGAACAGCCCGAGCCGTTGACCACGGCCGACCGTCAACAAACCGTTGATGGTGCGAATCCCCACGTCCAGCGGCTCACTGATCGGTTCGCGCTTGAGTGGATTGATGGTCGGGCCATCCATCGGCACCCAGTCTTCGGCCTTCATCCCGCCCTTGCCGTCCAGCGCACGACCGGCACCGTCCAACACCCGCCCGAGCATGCTCATGCCCATCGGCAAGCGACCGGTATCGGCCAACGGAACCACGCGGGCGCCGGGAGCGATGCCGGCGACGCTGCCCACCGGCATCAGAAAGACTTTGCTGCCAGAGAAGCCCATGACTTCGGCTTCGACTTGTACCGGGTGATAGCTGTCGTCGTTAATGACCATGCAGCGGCTGCCCATGGCGGCGCGCAAGCCTTCGGCTTCGAGGGTCAGGCCGACCATGCGCAACAAGCGGCCTTCGAGGATCGGTGCGCCGGCCAACTCCGTGGCCTCGGCGTAACTGCCGAGGCGCTTGGCGAAGCTGGTGCGATCAAGGCGCATCGGGAGCATCCGCCGCTGGCGCGACGGCCGGCTTGTCGTCGATCGGCAATTCCAGACTCAGGTCCGGCGCTGCCGGGTGCAGCGCCTGCTCGTGCAACTGATCGAACAGTTTGTCCATGACCCGCGTAACACGGGTTTCGACCGTGGCGTCGATACGGCTGTGCTCCGTCTCGACCCGACAACCGCCCGGCAACAGTGCCTCGTCCTCGACGATGCGCCAGGTTTCCTCATGGCGTTCGCGCAGGGCTTTGACCTGTTCGAAATCCTGTGGATTGATGTACAGCCGCACGTTGCCCACACCCAGCGGCAAGAGTTTGAGCGCTTCACGCATGACGTGCTCGATCTGGGTCGAGTCGATGGCCAGTTCGCGCTGAATCACCTGTTTGGTAATGTGCTGCACGAGGTCGACCAACGTCTTTTCAATCTGGGTATCCTGCTCGGCGATGGGCTCGAACAGGTGGCCCATCAACTGCTCCAGGCTGGAAATCTTGGCCGCCAACGCCACTTCGGCTTCCTGACGGACCTTGAGCGTGGAGCTGTGAAAGCCTTCTCTTTCGCCAGTGGCGAAGCCTTCGTTGTAGGCTTCCTGGCGAATGCTTTCGAGTTCTTCAAGGGTCAGTGGCTGGACTTCGTCCAGCGGCACTTCTTCCATTTCCGGAGGCTCGGGCTCAGGTTCAGGCTCGGGCACCGGCACAAACGGGTCGAAACTGGGCAACGACCAGACATCGAAACCACCGACGTCCTTGGCACGGATCAGGTCGGTCTGGGACTCATCATGTTTGGACGACATAGTGACCTTAGATCATCTCTTCGCCGCCCTTCCCGCCGAGAACGATTTCTCCGGCTTCGGCCATACGGCGGGCAATGGTGAGGATTTCTTTCTGCGCCGTTTCCACGTCGCTGACGCGCACCGGGCCTTTGGCCTCGAGGTCGTCGCGCAACAGTTCGGCGGCCCGTTTGGACATGTTCTTGAAGATCTTCTCTTTGACGCCTTCGTCCGAGCCTTTGAGGGCCAGTACCAGCACGTCGGAAGACACTTCGCGCAACAGGGCCTGAATGCCGCGGTCGTCGACATCGGACAGGTTGTTGAACACGAACATGAGGTCTTCGATCTGACCGGACAGGTCTTCGTCGACTTCGCGGATCGAGTCCATCAACTGACCTTCGATCGAGCTGTCGAGGAAGTTCATGATGTCGGCCGCCCGCTTGATGCCACCCAGGGTGGTGCGCGAAGCATTCGAGTTGCCCGAGAACTGTTTCTCGAGAATCTGGTTGAGTTCTTTCAGCGCCGCTGGCTGCACGGTATTGAGTGAGGAAACCCGCAGAATGATGTCCAGTCGCACCTTATGGTCGAAGTTGCCCAGCACTTCGCCGGCCTGGTCGGGGTCGAGATACGCCACGACGATCGCCTGGATCTGCGGGTGCTCGTAACGGATCACGTCGGCAACCGCGCGCGGCTCCATCCACTTCAGGCTGTCGAGCCCGCTGGTGTTGCCGCCGAGCAGGATCCGGTCGATCAGGCCGTTGGCCTTGTCTTCGCCAAGGGCCTGGGTGAGCATTTTGCGCACGTAGTCGTCGGAGCCGACGCCCAGGCTGGTCTGGTCGCCGACGATCTCGACGAACTCGCTCATGACCTGTTCGACTTGCTCACGGTGCACGTTGCCCATCTGGGCCATCGCCACACCCACACGCTGGACCTCTTTAGGCCCCATGTGGCGCAACACTTGGGCAGCATCGGTGGAACCGAGGGACAGCAGCAGAATCGCAGCTTTGTCGACCTTGGTCAGTTTGGCGGCAACGGCTCGGTTATCACTCATCTGCGTTAATCCACTCTTTCACGACCTGGGCCACACGACCCGGATCTTCGGCCACCAGGCTCTTGATTGCATTTAACTGCGCGTCATAGCCTTCGCTCGGGCTCGGCAGCAGGATGCTTTGCGGGCCACCGAGGCTGACGCGGTCGTTGGCGAGTTCGCCGTCCAGGCCGCCCATGCCACCCAACTCGACGTCGCTGCCGATGCCTGCCAGCTGTTTGCCTTTGCCACCACCGGTGATGTTGTTGAGTACCGGGCGTAGCACACCGAACACCAGCACCAGGATGAACAAGACACCCAGCACTTGCTTGACGATGTCCCAAAACCAACGCTGGGAGTAGAACGGAATATCGGCAATCACTTCACCGCGCTCGGCGGAGAACGGCATGTTGATTACGCTGACGCTGTCGCCTCGGCTGGCGTCGAAGCCGACGGCGTCCTGCACCAGACGTGTGAAGCGCGCCAATTCGTCGGAGCTCCACGGCGCGCGGGTGGTTTCACCGGTGGCGGCGTTGATCTTGACCTGGTCATCCACCACCACCGACACCGACAGGCGATTCAAACGGCCCTGCTGTTGTTTGGTATGGCTGATGGAGCGATCGAGTTCGAAGTTCTTGGTAGATTGTTGACGCTTGTCGGCCGGGTAAGGTGCAAGCATCGGCTGCCCCGTGGCCGGGTCCATGACTTGCTGGCCGTTGGCGTCAAGCAGTGGCTGGCCTGGCTGTACCATGCCGGCCGACGCGGCAGAGCCACCGGTGGTTTGCGGCGCGGAGGCTGGCGCTGGTGGCTGGTTGCTCAAAGCGCCCGGCACACCTTGCGGACCATTGCTGGCGGTGCGTTGTTCATTCACCGACTGCTCGCTGCGCAACGCCGGTTGATCCGGGTTGAATTGCTCGGAGGTGGACTCGACGGCACTGAAGTCCACGTCGGCCGAGACTTCGGCCTTATAGCGGTCGTTTCCCAGCACCGGTTGCAGAATGTTGTGCACACGCTGGGTGAGCATGCTTTCCATGCGACGGCTGTAATCGAATTGCTTGCCGGCCATGGTCAGTTCAGAGTTTTCCGCCTGATCCGAGAGCAGCGTGCCCTTCTGGTCGACAACGGTGATCTGGGATTTGCTGAGTTCCGGAACACTGGTCGCGACCAGGTTGATGATCGCCACCACCTGGCCTGGCTCCAGCGAACGGCCGGAATACAGTTCCACCAGCACCGAAGCGCTTGGCTTGCGCTCGTCGCGCACAAACACCGAACTTTTCGGAATCGCCAGGTGCACGCGAGCACCCTTGACGTTGTTCAGGCTGGAGATGGTCCGGGCCAGTTCACCTTCGAGGCCGCGACGATAACGGGTGGCTTCCATGAACTGGCTGGTCCCCAGGCCCTGGTCCTTGTCGAGGATTTCAAAACCGATGTTGCCGTCGCTGGGAGTGACACCAGCGGCCGCGAGCTTGAGCCGCGCACGGGACAGGTCATCAGCCTTGACCAGCAAGGCTCCGGAATTGGGTTCAACGGTATAAGGGATATCAGCGGAGGCCAGGGTATCCATGACCTGTTTGGCGTCCATACCGGCAAGGCTGCCGTACAGAGGCCGGTAGTCCGGCTGCTGGGACCACAACACCACGGCAAAGCCAATCGCCACGCTCGCAGCCAGGCCAACCAACAGGCCCACCTGACGCAACATGGTCATCTCGGAGAGGTTTTCCAGGAAGGACAAGCCGAACAGCGGCGGTTTGCCGTCTATCGGGGAGGCCTTGGCCGGAACATTATCGGCGACTGCTTCTGCCATGACTCAATCTCGTCCTTAAACCGGCATCTGCATGATGTCTTGGTAGGCTTGAACCAGTTTGTTACGCACTTGGGTCAACGCCTGGAAGGACACGCTGGCCTTCTGCGAGGAAATCATCACGTCCGTCAGGTCGACGCCGCTCTTGCCGATCTCGAAGGCACTGGCCAACTGATTGGACGCCTGTTGAGTGTCGTTCACTTTATTGACGGCCTGACCGAGCATGTCGGAAAAGCTGCTGCCACCCAGTTCAGGGACTGCGGCAGTCGATTTCGACGCAGACATGGCATCCATTTGCATGGAGCGCATATCCAGCATCAACCGATTAAATTCAATACCTTGGCTCATGGTCTACTCTCATTGGCGACCCGCAATTTTTTGACACTCACTCGGCGGGCAGTGAGGTGTTAGCAACAAGGGTGCCAGCTCCATGGCCACTCTAAACAAAAGCCCGCCCCAGGCTCTCATTCGAATCTTTCAGGCTGTAATGCAATCTGTAGCAGCTGGCGAAGCCTGCGTTCGGCTGCGCAGCAGTCGTGAAATCGTCAACGCGGTGTTTCAGAAAGACCAGATGCTCAGGTTTTACGACTGCTACGCAGCCGAACGCAGGCTTCGCCAGCTGCTACAAAAATCAGATCAGGTGGCGAACAAATAGGCTTCCACGTCCATTCCGGCGTCACGCATTTGCGCCAGCTTGTAGCGCAGCGTGCGCGGACTGATACCCAAACGCTCGGCAGCTTCTTTGCGACGGCCGCGCTCGGAGCGCAAGGTGTCGATGATCATCTGGAACTCACGACGACGCAGGTCATCGCCCAACGCCCCCGCCGACTCGGACTCAACCTCCGCGGTTCGTACCGGCAATGCCGGCAATGGTGCACAAGCGACCGGCCCGGCCAGGCAAAAATCCTGAGGCTGGATCAAACCACCCTGCTGCAGAATCAGCGCGCGCTGAATGGCGTTGTCCAGCTCGCGTACATTGCCCGGCCATGGATAAGCGATCAGGCACGCCCGAGCCTCAGGCGACAGCCTCGCCACAGCATGCTTCATTTTATTGACGTGTTTGGCCAGCAGTCGCTCGGCCAGCGGCAGGATGTCCGCGGTACGCTCGCGCAATGGACGCCAGGCCAAAGGAAAGACTGACAGGCGATAGTAAAGATCTTCGCGAAAACGCCCCGCCGCCACTTCTCCGGCCAGATCACGGTTGGTGGTCGCGACGACTCGAATATCCAGTGCAATCGGCTTGCGGGCACCCACCCGCTCGACTTCGCGCTCTTGCAGTACACGCAGCAACTTGGCCTGGAGACCCAGGGGCATTTCGGAAATTTCGTCGAGCAGTATGGTCCCGCCGTCAGCCTGTTCGAACTTGCCGGCCTGTGCCGAGATGGCGCCGGTGAACGAACCCTTTTCATGACCGAACAGCGTCGCTTCAAGCATGTTGTCAGGAATGGCGGCGCAGTTGATCGCAATGAATGGCTGACTGGCGCGATGGGAGTGCTGATGGATGTAGCGCGCCAGCACTTCCTTACCGGTCCCGGACTCGCCGGAGATCAATACCGTGGAATCACTGCGCGCGACACGCGCGGCCAGCTCCAGCAATTGCGCACTGGCCGGCTCGAACGCCACCGGTCCCTCGCTCTCGGTCGCACCGATACTGCCCAGCGCATGCCGCGCCACCAGATCGAGCAACGCCTTGGGCTCAAATGGCTTGACCAGATAATCCGCCGCCCCCTGACGCATCGCATCGACTGCCCGCTCTACAGCGCCGTGAGCCGTCATTAGCAACACGGGCAATTGAGGTTGGCGAGCGCGCAGCAATCCGAGCAACTGATGGCCGTCCATGCCCGGCATGTTGACGTCGCTGACCACCAGATTAAAGGCCTCGACACCCACCGCCGCCAGCGCCTCTTCTGCCGAACCGACCGCCTTGTAATCGAGCCCGGCGAGCAACAGCGTATCCGCCAGCGCTTCCCGGAGTGCGCGATCATCCTCGACCAGTAGAACCTTGATCCCCATGCCCTTCACTCCGCTCCCCGAGCACTGCGCTTCTCATCGGAAAAAAGCGGCAGAATCACCTGCGCGCAAGTGCCACGACCCAGCCGCGACCGCAGGTGCAATTCTCCCTGATGGGCGCGAGCCACTGCCTTGACCACGGTCAAGCCGAGGCCGGTTCCGGTGGTTTTGGTGGTGAAAAACGGCTCACCCAAACGGGCCAGCACCTTGGCGTCGATGCCGCTGCCGCTGTCGCTGATACACAGACGCAGGTTGTTGCCTCGGGTATAGAGGTGGACCTTCAAACGAACATCGCCGGGACTGGCCTGGATAGCGTTCTCGATCAGATTCAGGATCGCCCCGACCAGCGTGTCACGATTGCACAGCAGCTCGCCGGAATGACTGTCGCACTGCCAGCGGATCGGCAAATCCTGTACATGCGTCAGTGCCGCCGCTTGCAGCGCCTGCATCAACAGCTTCGGAGTGACGCGATCGGTCAGCGGCAATTCGCCGCGCGCGAACACCAGCATGTCGCGAACCTGATGCTCCAGCTCATGCAGGCGCTCTTTAAGGCGTCCGGCAAATCGTTGCTGAGTGGCGACAGGCAGCTCTTGCTCAGTCAAATGACTGGCGTAAAGCAAAGCAGCGGACAACGGTGTACGAATCTGATGGGCCAGCGACGCAACCATCCGACCCAGGGACGACAGACGTTCGTGGCGGGCCAGTTGATCCTGCAGGTGTCGGGTTTCAGTCAGGTCGTTGAGCAGCACCAGCTGACCGGGCTCGGCATCCAGCGAGCGAGTGGCAATCGACAAGCGACGACCATCCTTGAGGGAGACTTCATGACCATCGTCTTCACGCGGCGCAAAGCAACGCGCAATGATCTGGCGCCACAACTCGCCTTCGAGGGGCAGGCCGAGCAATTCACAGGCGGCGGGGTTGGCTTCGCGCACGATGCCCTGGGCATCGATAACAATGACACCGCCGGGCAACAGATCCAGAAGGTTTTGCAGGCGGTTGGCCAGGCGTTCTTTTTCCGCCAGTTCCTGCATGCGTTGAGCACTGACAACCGCCAACTCACCCTTGAGCTCGGTGACACGGGCTTCGAGCATGCTGTAGGAGTCAGTCAACTGGCTCGACATCTGGCTGAACAGTGCGAATGCCTGCTCAAGGCCAAGCCGGCTTGCCTGCTCTACGGACGACGGTTGCCCCGAAACGTCAGGGACAGGAGACCTCTGGGCGGCTTGGGGCATTGTGCTCTCTCGCTAGGCTGACCGTCAGTTAAACGGAACGTTGCGAGGGATGTAGCAATACCCGTGCCTAAAAAGGCTCTTCATGGATTACCGGGAAAGATGCTCTTAATCCTCATGAAAAAGAACTCGCTATCCCGGTAACGGTGGCATGACGACGCCTGCAAAACGGCGATCAAGGGCTGGCGATCCGGGTGCAATCACCCCAGCCCTCCACTGGCGTCGATGCCCGAAATTGGAACGCTTCCTGCTTGGCCTCTTTTGGATAGCAAGGAGCAACATTTCATTGACGGTTGTGTGCAGGGACATTTTCACGTGCTGTTGTTCAATGTGCTGCACCACGCCGAAGTCGATTTCGATACAGCGCCGGTCCTCCGACAAACACGCGCTGAAAGGTTATATCCAGGGCTTCCTGAAAGCGCTTCGCCCTACAGACGACTGGCTCCTCACCAGTGGCTTCAATTGGGGGGTGATACCGCTCAACCCGTAGCGAGTCGCAACGTGCAGGCTGAAATACCCGTCTGCCTCGAGACGGCGCTGGCAAGTACCGGCTGCCAGGTCGAGCACATCGCGCGGGAGCTGGACCCGCAGACCCTGCAAATCGAGCTGATCGATGGGGCCGACGCCCTCGCTAAAGCGGACACCTGCAATCGCCTCGGCCGTGAAGGCGGCCTCAGCGAGCTCTACCTTCGCCCCCTATTCAAATTGGTGTGAACATGACAAATACCCCCTCAGCCCAAGGTGCTTACCTGGCGTCCGAAACCCAGCCCATCAACGCACACAGCAGCCCAGACCCGTTCGTGGAGGAGTGCGAAGTGCTGGTCGTGCAGCAGCCACCTCTCGAAGACGGCGAGCCGCCAGTCGGCGTGGTCATCCATGCGTATTACCCCAATGTGCTGCGAGACATTTTGGTCCGTTTGATTAAGCTGCCTGAACGCCTGCATCTCTACGTAACCTGCGTGGCCGGCCGTGACGATACGGTACATGCTCAGCTGGCGGCCAGCGGGCTGAGTTATTCGCTGTACCGGGTGCCCAACCACGGGAGGGATGTTTTACCATTCCTGCGGGTACTGCCGTTTTTACGTGCCGATAACATCCACACGCTGGTCAAGCTGCACACCAAGCGCTCGTGGCACCTGGGCGTGGAGAACTCCTGGGGCCGTGAACTTTTCGATGACCTGCTAAGCCCTGTACGCTTTCGCCGAGCGGTAGAATACCTTGCCGACCCGGTGCACCTTCCACTGCTTGGTACCGAGAAATACTTGCTGCCGGTCACCAAAAACCTTGATGAAAGCAACCGCACGTACCTGGTCACCCTGGCCGAGCGTGCCGGCATTGACCCACAAGGAATCGACGAGGCGGAATTTATTGCCGGCACCATGTTCTTTGTGCGCACCGAAGCGTTGGCCCCCTTGGAACGGATGCACCTGACGGGCAAAGATTTCGAAACTGAACGCGGCCAGCTCGAAGGCACCCTGGCACACGCCTTGGAACGCTTTTTCGGCGTGCTAGCGAATGTCGGCCGACAGCAGCGCAATATCGACCTGTATCGGCGCTGGCTGGACACCCGGCAACTGGCTGCCGCCGAGTTTGAAGGTTTGCCGGCGCGACTTGCGAGCTGGCCGCGGCAACCGGACGTATTGTTGGTGTTGACTGATACCACCGGTGACATTGCGCTGTTGCGTTCCAGCCTGGAAAGCATCGACCGTCAGCTTTATGGGGCGGCGGCCATCGTGGTGCTGTCCAATGCCGAACCGGTAGGGGTGACGCCAGCCGACAATCTGGTCTGGCTACCGCTGGCTGAATCCTGGCCGAGCCAGCTCAATGAGCTGCTGCAGGGCATCCAGGTCGACTGGTGCTACCTGCTGCGGGGCGGCGACCAACTCGATCCCCACGCGCTGCTATTGCTCGCCGAAGGCATCGCCCTGAACCCCGGCATCAGCGCTTGCTACAGCGATGAAGACTCGCTGTCCGCAATCGGCTGCCAAGACCCGGTATTCAAACCGGACCTGAACCTGGATCTGTTGCGCAGTTATCCGTATGTCGGCCGAGCCCTGGCCTTCAGTCGCGAGGCCGTGCTGGCTGCCAATGGATTCGATCCCGCCTTCACCGAACTGGCGCCCCATGACCTGCTCTATCGGCTGGTTGAAACTCATGGGCTGGGCACCGTCGGGCACCTCGCTGATGTGCTGGTGCACCAGGCAATCAACTTCGCCCAATGGCTCGGCGAACCCCAAGTCATCGCGCACTCCGCGGCCATAGTCGAGGCGCACTTGCAGCGCCTGGGCGTGGCTCATGAACTGTGCGCAGGACCTTTGCCAATGGCCAACCGCGTGGTTTACCAACACGCCGGGCAGCCGTTGGTGTCCATCCTTATTCCCACCAAGGACTGCCTGCCGATGCTGCTCCGTTGCATCGAAAGCATAATGGAGAAAACCCGCTATACGAATTACGAACTGATCATCATCGACAACAACAGTGAAACAGCCGAAGCCCGGGATTGGTTCAGCGGTATGGAGCGCTTGAACAACGCCAAGGTGCGCATCCTGCGTTACGCTCACCCTTTCAACTATTCGGCGATTAACAATTTTGCCGCCAGCCAGGCCCGTGGCGAATACCTGGTGCTGCTCAACAATGACACCGCGGTCATTGATGGGGACTGGCTTGGCGCACTGCTTCATCACGCCCAGCGGCCGGAAGTAGGGATAGTCGGCGCCAAATTATTATTCCTCGACGGGACTATTCAGCATGCAGGCGTGGTACTCGGCTTGCTCGGCGTCGCAGACCACCCATTCGTCGGCGACCCAATGCAGTCCAACGGCTACCTTCACCGTTTGCAGGTTGATCAGAACTACAGCGCGGTGACCGCCGCCTGCCTGATGATCCGCACTGAGCTGTACCGTCAAGTGGGCGGAATGGACGAGGCCGGCCTGGCAGTTTCGTTTAACGACGTAGATCTGTGCCTGAAAGTCGGCCAGGCCGGGCGACTGATTGTCTGGACGCCTTATGCGGTGCTCATTCACGAAGCCAACGTGAGCCAGAACAAGGTCGACACGACCAAGCTGGAAGCCAAGCGCGAACGCTTCAAGCGCGAACAATCGGTGATGTACCAGCGTTGGCTGCCGCTGCTCGCCAACGACCCGGCCTACAACCGCAACCTGACCCTGGAAGGCAGCGGCTTCGCCTCCGAATGCCGCAACGAGGTCAGCTGGCAACCGTTCGCCAGTCGCGCGCTGCCTTACGCGCTGTGCTACCCCGGCGACGCTTCCGGCTGCGGACATTATCGGGTGCGCCAGCCCTTCGCCGCCATGAAAGCCGCGCAGCTGGTCGAGGGCGCGGTGAGCGACTGGGCGCTTCAACCGGTAGAATTGGAGCGACTAGCGCCGGACACAATTATTTTCCAGCGGCAATACACGACGCCTCAGCTGGAATTCATGCAGAACACCAAGGCATTCTCCAAGGCCTTCAAGGTTTACGAGCTGGATGACTACATTCTCGAGGTGGCCCCCGGCTCAAGCCGCGAACTGCCGCCCAAAGACATCGCCAAGCGCTTGAAGAAAGCCGTGGGTCTGTGCGACCGGCTGGTGGTATCGACGCAGCCGCTGGCCAATGCACTGAAAGGTTTGAACGCCGACATTCGCGTGGTAGAGAACCGCCTGCCAAGCCAGTGGTGGAGCGGCCTGAACAGCCATCGCCAACAAGGCCGCAAGCCCCGGGTCGGCTGGGCAGGCGGCTCGGGCCATGGCGCAGACTTGCAAGTCATTGCCGAAGTGGTTCGTGCACTGGCAGAGGAAGTGGAATGGGTGTTTATGGGCATGTGCCCGCCGGCACTGCGTCCCTATGTCCACGAGTTCCATAGCGGCGTGAATATCGAGAAATACCCGGCACGCCTGGCCAGCTTAAACCTGGACCTGGCTTTGGCACCTCTGAAAGACAATATTTTCAATGCCTGCAAAAGCAATTTAAGGCTATTGGAATACGGCGCCTGTGGCTTCCCGGTGATCTGCTCGGACATCCTCTGTTATCGCGGTGACTTCCCGGTGACCAGGGTCAGGAACAAGCCGAAAGACTGGATTGCCGCTATTCGCGAACATCTCGCTGAACCCCACGCCAACGCCGGGGCCGGAGATGCCCTGCGCAGCGTGGTACTCGATAACTGGATGCTAAGGGACGAACACCTGTTGGCATGGCGAAACGCCTGGCTGGCGGATTGAATAAGAGGCCAGCGTTCCGCGCTGGCCCTAGCTCTTCGAAAAAAGGCCTGGTTGAACAAGGCTTCTGGCAGCCGCCACAGGAAGGGAAATCGGGTGGCGTGGAGGAGTCAGTTCGATCTGTAGGTCGTCGCCATCAGGCCTGATCGTAACGACAGAAAAGCCCTCCCAAAAAGGAAGGAAAGTATCAATATCGCGCACAAAAACGCCGATTTGTTAGATGTGTTTGCTCGCGCGAACATCATCAATCAAATCGGCGTTGTTGTTTCTGTGCTTCCCGGGATTGCGTGAATAATCTAAAAAACCGCCCTTAAATGAATGGCTTGTAAAACGGGCGTCAATCATCCGCCTGTTCATCACCCTCGCGACGACTCATGCCGTACTTGCGCATCTTTTCCACCAGGGTGGTGCGACGAATGCGCAGCCGCTCTGCCGCTCGCGCCACGATGCCATTGGCATCATCCAGCGCTTGCTGAATCAGGCCTTGCTCCAGACCGCCGAGGTAGTCCTTCAGGTCCAGGCCTTCGGGCGGCAGCAGGGCACCCGCCGTAAAGTCCGGCGTGTGACCATTGATGGCTACCCGTTCTTCAAGATCGCTGCGCAGGCTGTCGACCAGTTGCTCGTCTTCGTCATCGACATAACGGAATTTCTTTGGCAACTCGACTACACCGATCACCCCATAGGGATGCATGATCGCCATGCGCTCCACCAGGTTGGCGAGTTCGCGGACGTTGCCTGGCCAGCCATGGCGGCACAGCGACATGATCGCTGCGGAATTGAAACGGATCGAACCGCGCTTTTCGTGCTCCATGCGCGAGATCAACTCATTCATCAGCAACGGGATGTCTTCGACACGCTCGCGCAATGGCGCCATTTCGATAGGGAACACGTTCAGGCGGTAGTACAAGTCTTCGCGGAAGGTGCCGATCTCGATCATGCTTTCAAGATTCTTGTGGGTCGCCGCGATGATCCGCACATCGACGCTCTGGGTCTTGTTGCTCCCCACGCGCTCGAAGGTGCGCTCCTGCAACACGCGCAGCAACTTGACCTGCATCGGCAGCGGCATGTCGCCGATTTCGTCGAGGAACAGGGTACCGCCATTGGCCAGCTCGAAACGTCCGGCACGGCTGGTGATAGCCCCGGTGAAGGCTCCCTTCTCGTGGCCGAACAATTCGCTTTCCAGCAACTCGGCCGGGATCGCCCCGCAGTTGACCGGTACGAACGGCGCGTCGCGTCGCTTGGAGTGATAGTGCAGGTTACGCGCAACCACTTCCTTGCCGGTCCCGGACTCACCAAGGATCAGCACACTGGCATCGGTGTCGGCGACTTGCTGCATCATCTGGCGGACGTGTTGAATCGCCCGGCTGGTGCCGACAAGACTGCGGAAAAGATTGGGTTCACGGTGACGACCGCGCTCGCGGGCCTGATCGTACATCTCGCGATAGACCTGGGCACGGTGCAGGGAGTCGAGCAATTTGCTGTAGCT
Source organism: Pseudomonas sp. IT-P253 (assembly GCF_949768125.1). Taxonomy (NCBI): domain Bacteria; kingdom Pseudomonadati; phylum Pseudomonadota; class Gammaproteobacteria; order Pseudomonadales; family Pseudomonadaceae; genus Pseudomonas; species Pseudomonas sp. IT-P253. Next base: position 95,301 of record NZ_CATKPT010000003.1, read on the forward strand.
GGGTGGCATTTCGAGGGTCGAAAGCACTCGGCGACGCTGGTCTTCCGGGAGGTCAACGGACGAATTATCGCCCATTAACAAAATCGGAAGGAACTCATCCCAGGTTGCGAGTGTCTTTAACAAGCCCGGAAGTGCACCAGGAGCATTGACCGTCCCGATAAGGACACAGATCACTTCACGACTTGACGACAAAGACCCGACAGCCTGCTGCCAGTCATGACTACCGCAGGGTAAATTTTCTTCACCGAGAAAATTTAAAATCACCGCCAAGTCGCGGCGGCGGACGCTATCGTCATCAATCAGCAGAATTTTGGTTTCACGCCACATGCAATAGCAACTTCCCTAGTCAACTCAATGCCCAAATGCTGGGGCAAGCTAGACGCTTGCAGACACGTTACGCCTGTAGACGCCTGAATTCTGGAAACAGCCACTAGTTAAGTCAAAAAAACGTGCACAGTCAAATTTATGGCGCACTATGTTTGGATTAACAGAGGGTTAACCAAACAGATGGTAAACCTTTGCGGCGTTCTGTGCTTGGTGGATCTGAGACATCTCGTCAACAATCGCCTGCCTCTCCCCCATTGCCACTTCGAGAAGTTCCTTGTAAACCCCCAGCAACTCCTCCAGATTGGCGCGCAACGCCACCTCGTCCAGCGAAGGCTCACTCAATACATCTTCCATGCAGGAACGGCAATCAAGGTCCAATTGACCGATAGCTTGCCAGTTGCGCTCGGCCAATGCCCCGACCAGGGCTTCACGGGTATGTTCGATACGCTGCAGTACAAGACTCATGGTGATCTCCTTAAAACTGCGGACCCGGTGCAGCAATGGCATCCCAGCCTTCCTTCACCGTGCGAAGCAAACCTGCGACTTCGTCGAGAATCCTGGGATCACTCTGAATATTGGCCTCAGCCAGACGTTTCATCATGTAGGAGTAGAGTTTGTCCAACTCCCCCACACTCTCAGCTGCGTTTTCCAGGTCCAGGCCTTCACGCAAGCCACCGACAATACCGATAGCCTTGCTGATCGACACGCCCTTGCCGGGAATATCGTTGCGCTCCAGAGCGCCTTTGGCCTGAGCGATACGGTCCAGGCCACCCTCCATCAACATTTGCACCAGCCGGTGCGGGCTTGCTTCGGAAGTCTGGGCTTGCGCCCCCACCTTCTGATATTGCCGAAGGGCTAACATCGGATTCATGCTCTACCTCATAACAACGCAATGACTCATTAACAACTGTATCGCTCGCGAGTCAAAAAACTTTAAATTAAAAGACAAAAACCCGGCACGCCTGAAAGCGTAGCCGGGTTTTGGGTGTCAACTCACAATCAGCCTGACTTCTGCGCGTTCAACGTTGTGAAGAACGACGTAATGTTAGAGGCTGTGGCCTTCATTTGTCCGACCAACAAGTCCATGGCGTTGTACTTGGCGGTCAGCGAAGCGGTCAGGTTGCTGACGCGTAAATCCAGTGCCGACTGCTGATTGGTCAAGTCTCGCTGTGTGTTGCTCAGCGTGGAAGTGCGCTGATCCAGAATACCGCCGGTCTGGGAGTAAGGCGCGATCGCGGCGCTCATGCGCGATATCAGACCCGTGCTGCCGCTGAAGAGCGACTGCACCTGACCACTCATCCCGCCCGCCATCGCCGCGGCAAACTTGGTGCTGTCGATGCTCAGGGTGCCCGCTTTCTGGTCCGTCTGGATCCCCAGCTGCGCCAGCACGGCCAACTGACCATTACCACCCGAACCGGAAGGGACATTGACCAGTTCGTTGCGCACCGCCGAAATCAGGTTGCGGGGCAACGAGTCACCGGTCATCGCTTTGGAAACGGTCGGCTTGCCATCAGCATCCAGACTCGGCGTCGTATAGGCGGTCAGGGTAGTGATCACTTTGTTGTAAGCATCAACAAAGGCCTGAAGACTCGATTGCAAGCCGGTGGTGTTGGTACCGACCGTGACAACCGAAGACGCCCCACCTCCTGCAAGCAGATTCATGCTGATGCCGCCAACAGGACTGACCGTATTGCTCTTGCTGGTCACCGCCAGACCATCGACGGAGAAGGATGCATCGGCAGCCAAGGCACTGATATAGCCGGCACCCGTCGCAGTACCGTCCATCTTCGTGGTGCCATCGACCGCCAGCCCGGCAATACCACTCAGGGAAATATCCGAGCCTGCACCCGTCACGGTCGAACCCACCACCAGCCGCGAGCCATTGGCATCGGTGACGATGTTGGCAGTAATACCCTTGCCTTGCAGCGTGCTGTTGATGGCGTCACGCGTCGACTGCAAGGTCGCACCGGACGGAATATTGACGGCGTAATTAATGCCATTTTGACTGACTGTCAGGGTACCAGTCGGAATGGCACTGCTAGCACCGCCGGCAAATGCCGCGCTGGCAATTTTCGAACTGCTGGCCAAATTGTTGACTACAACGTTATAGCTACCGTTAACCGCTGTGTTATCGGAAGTTACGGTCAGCGTCGCTGGTGTGCCGGAAGTGGCAGCAAAACCCGAAAAAGCCGGGGCGTCAGCTTTATTGAGACCATCCATGGCTGTCTGGAAAGCCGCCAGGACCGACTTCAATGCACCCGTGGCGGAAATTTTTGCAGTCGTGATCGAAGTCTGCTTGGTGATCTGGCTCTGCTGTGCCGCTTTATCAGAGTTGACCAATGCCGTGACGATCGAACCGATGTCGAGGCCGGACCCCAGACCCGAACCCGGTAAAATTGGACTTGCCATGTGCATCTCCCTATCAGTGTGTCGCCGGTCTTTTGACCACTATCGGCGGCCAAGAGTCCTACAGACACGTTTCATGCCAGTGTCAGGCTTTGGCGTCGAACAATACGTTACTGGCTGTGTGCAAGCTGTCTGCCAGCTTGAGGGCCTCTTCCGAAGGAATCTGCCGCACCACTTCACCAGACTCGCTGGCAATCACTTTGACGACCACCTTGCCGGACGCCTCATCAATCGAAAACTCCAGGTTACGCTTGATCGATTGAACGAACGTCTCGATATCCTGCACTGCTTTCTTCAGCTTTTCAGAGTCAGAATCATTACTTCCAGTGACAGCCTTGACGCCCTCGACGCGAGGCGTTTCGGCCGGTTTGTCGGCAGCATTGCTGGCTGGCATCACCGCCGGGTAAGACAGATTCAGCTTCACGCTCATGTCCATGACCATCACCTTAAAAAGTAAAAAGCGGGAGAGCACGCAAGCGCACCCCCCCGCCAAAACTCATTCCGAATTACTGAAGCAGCTTCAGTACAGCGGAAGGCAGCTGGTTAGCCTGGGCCAGAACAGCGGTGGAAGCTTGTTGCAGAGTTTGCTGTTTGGTCAGGTTAGCGGTTTCTGCGGCGAAGTCGGTGTCTTGTACACGACCTTGAGCGGCAGTCACGTTTTGAGTGATGTTCTGCAAGTTGGAGATGGTGCTGGTCAGACGGTTTTGCGAAGCACCGAGGTTGGCACGAGTTGCACCAATGGAAGCGATTGCAGCGTCGATCGCGGTGATCGCGTTGTCAATGTTGGTTGCAGCGGAACCAGCACCCGAAACAGCGGTAGTACCGGTCAGAACAACAGTACCGCTACCAACCGACAGGCTGACGGCGTCAAACTTGGAGCTCAGAACCAGGTCGATGTGGTTGGCAGTACCCGTGTTGGAACCCACTTGCAGGGTCATGGTGCCAGCCGAACCGTCCAGCAGGTTTTTGCCGTTCAGGTTGGTCGAAGCCGAGATACGGGTCAATTCGTCCGACATCTGGGCGAATTCGGCGTTGGTTGCGGTCTGGTCAGCAGTGCCGTTGGTGCCGTTACGGGCTTGAACAGCCAGTTCACGCATACGCTGCAGAATGTTGGTAGATTCCTGCAGAGCGCCTTCAGCGGTCTGCGCCATGGAAATACCATCGTTGGCGTTTTTCACTGCAACGTTCTGGCCACGGATCTGGCTGCTCATACGAGTAGCGATCTGCAGGCCGGCGGCGTCGTCTTTAGCGCTGTTGATTTTCAGGCCGGAAGACAGGCGAGTCATCGAAGTCGACAGAGCATCAGCTGCGTTGTTCAGGTTCTTCTGAACGGCCAGCGATGTGACGTTAGTGTTTACTGTTAAAGCCATGACGAAATCCTCGTTGGTTGGGTACTGCGGCTTCCGGCCCTGGCAACCGCCGGGTGTGGCCTAGAGAACCTTCGTAGTAGTTATCGTCGCGATCGCAGGTTGCTTGAGGGCTTTTTAAAAAAATATTGCCATCACACTGCCACCCCCCTGGAAAACAAGGGCTTAGCCGCCCCTCACCACCCGAAAAATGACGCCATAAAACCGTCCGACACCCAAACATCCCAACCAGAGCCGTCGCCCGGCTGTTAAACCTGAACGCTTTCCAGCAAATCCACCAATTCGTACTCCATGAAATCAGCAAGCCCCAGCCAATCCTGGCGCTCCTGACAGGCCAGCATTTGCATGAGCACCTGCGCCCAGCTCAGCTGCACGTCTTGAGGCGCCGTGAGTAACAGTCGCTGCGCCTCGTCGAACAGGTCAACCATGGTTAACGCCGCCTCGACATCCCGGCCCAGGCGAAACAACCCGGCGCACTGCCGGCATTCGTTGATGCATTGTGAAAGCGCACTCACCGCACGAACTCCCGATTGAACTGGGTGCCGGCAATCATTGCGCCCGACCGACTGCTGTTAAAGAAACGCACCTTGGGGTGTCCGGCGATATATCGCTCCAGCTCACACAAGTAGCTGCGGAAATTCAGCTGCGTCCTGACCCGCTCACCATGCCCGTCGTGCACCCAGTGCCGAGCAAGATTCACCCCTGGCCCCAGATCGCCATCGCCCCAGCTGGCATGGGTCTTGTTCATCGGGAAGGCAAAGTCGGCGCCAAACAAGGTAATGCACTCGGCGCCCATCTTTACGGCCAGGTCCACGGCCGGATGAATCACGCTACCGCCCACGTACAGTTCCGCCCTGGCGTGCTGGCGACGTAACGTAGCGTAGATCGGGCTGGCCGAGTAACCGCCATAGCGCTTGCCCTTCCACGCTTTCAACACCTCAGGGTCGCTCATAGGCAGGTAGACCAGCGGAATGCCATCGGAGTCCTCGAAGGGCAAGTGCCGGAAGCTGATGCGCTGGTCAATGCTCACCACCAGGTCAGGCCTGATCCCATGTTCCCGCAACGGTCGATAGGCGGTGTCGACACAAATGAACAAAGGCCGTTGCGCCTGTTCGCGTATCGCCGCCAGCTGCTCAAAATGACTTTCAAGGCTTGGCCCGGTGGCGATCACATAGATTTCCTGGCCGGCGCAGGTACCGAACAACTGTGCGACATCGTCGTCGGCCAGCAGGACCTCGAGGCTGTCCTGCAAGCGCTGGAGAATCACCGGAGACTGCGGATCGAATTCACGATTGTTGAAACTCAGATGCACTTCGCTGACGAGCCGATCGCGAATCTTCGCGTTGAAGTCGTCCGCCAGCACCATCTCGGAGGGCAGCGCAAAAAACGGTGTATGGATATCCGTTTGATCACCGGCATACAACAGCTCTACGCGCGGATCCTCGAGCCATCGTCGCTGATCGAGCAACTTCAGCACCAAGGCAAACACAGCGCCGTTGAGGATATGCACATACAGCCGCTCAAGCTCGTCGCGCTCCAGCAGGACCGTCGGCAAATCGCCCAGACCGGTGCCATAAACATGCAACTGCGCCTTGCCGGTCGGCAGGCTGGCCGCCTGCACACGGGCTTCGTGGACGCGATCATGGCGACTGGTGAGTTGAATGCCGCCGATGCTTAGCGTCACCCCTCCTTCGGACAACTCGGCCTGGATCGCCGTACTGTCTTCCAGCGTCAATCTCGCGTACAGCGTCGGCCAGCGCTGTTCCAGCACCCGAGCATTGTCGTCAAAGCTTTCCCTCATGCGTCCCGCTCTTCCCACAGGCAAAAAAAAATAGCGCTTAAGGTTATACCTTGAACGCTATTTTTGTATTGGGCATTTTGATTTTTCAGAACCGCGAAACAAGCCTGCCGACGGCTCTTACGGACGATAGATAATCGCCGAGCCCCACGACAGCCCTACACCAAAACCGCTCAGCGCAACGCGCTTCCAGTCCGAATTCAGGACGTGCTTCTCGAGTAGCAACGGAATGCTCGACGACACGGTGTTTCCGGTCTCGACCATGTCCTTGATGAACTTTTCCGGCTCGCCTTCGAAACGACGGGCCACCGCGTCGACAATCGCCGCACTGCCCTGGTGAATGCAGAAGGCATCAATATCGTCAGCCGTCAGCTGCGCTTCAGCGAGCAGTTCATGCAAATGCGCCGGGACTTTGAGCAGCGCGAAGTTGAAGACCTGGCGACCGTTCATATAAAACACGCCATCGGTGACCTTCAAATGCGGCGCGCCGGAACCGTCGGTGCCGAACTTGGCTTTGCCCAACTGCCATGGCGCCGCCTCGCCCATCCACGTTGCGGTGGCGGCATCGCCAAACAGCATGGTGGTGTTGCGGTCTTCAGGGTCAACAATCTTGGAGTACGGATCGGCGGTCACCAGCAGGCCATTCTTCAGGCCTGTGGCTTCCATGAAGCCCTTGATCGCGTAGATGCCGTAGACGTAGCCCGAGCAGCCCAGGGAAATATCGAACGCTGCCACAGTGGTCGGCAGGCCCAGCTTGTCCTGAACGATGGCGGCGGTGTGTGGCAGGCCTTCTTCGTCACCGTTCTGGGTAACGACGATCAGCACGTCGATCGCTTCACGTTTCAAATCGGGATTGTTGGCGAACAGCGCGTTGACTGCTTCGACACACAGGTCCGAAGTTTCCTGCCCGGCATCTTTACGCGGCAGGAAGGCCGAACCGATTTTGCCCAGGATGAACTCTTCATCCTTTTCGAATTTTGCACCTTGTGCGTAATTGTCCACGCCGGCTACAGGAACGTAGCTCGCAATGCTTTTTATGCCAATCATTACGACTTCCCAATAATAAACAGCCCAAAACCACCGCTCGCAAGGAATTGAGGGGCGCCGACAAACAGAGAAAAACGTCACCTCGAAGAGGCGACAGCAAGAAGAATAAAAGGCTATCACTGGCCAAAAACACAGACCAGGCGCCACCTTCCCGATTTATACAATACAGTGAAGATGCGCGTTCTGACTCGCAGGTCACTCTATTTTGCCGAATCCGAGTGATTAGGCTTTATTCGACCAATGACCAATCCAGTGGTGTCCCGCGCTTGATAGCGTGGCGCGCGCGGCGCCCCAGAAGGGTTTGCGCGTGTTTGGGAGCCAGTCCCAACCCAGGACGAATGGCGCGTAAATTGGCGGCGGTGAAGGGCTCTCCGGCCATCATGTCCTCAGTGACGTAGAGCGAACGGCGGTACACCAGCGATTTTCGCTCGGCCTCGGTTACACCGTAATGCACTTGCCCCATGGCCTGCCAGGCGCGTTGGGTTTCAATCACCAGGCTGGCGAGCTCAGCCGGTTCGAGCGAAAAACTGGCGTCCACCCCCCCGGCGGCACGGTCGAGGGTGAAGTGTTTTTCCACCACCGTCGCCCCCAGCGCAACCGCCGCCACCGACACGCCGACGCCCATGGAGTGGTCGGACAGGCCCACTTCACAACCAAACAAGTCGCGCAGATGAGGAATCGTCCGCACGTTGCTGTTGGCTGGCGTCGCCGGGTAGGTGCTGGTGCACTTGAGTAACACCAAATCCTGGCAACCGGCCTCGCGGGCGGCACGTACGGTTTCGTCGAGTTCCGCGATGCTGGCCATGCCCGTGGAAATGATCAACGGTTTACCGGTCGCGGCAACCCGCCGAATCAGCGGCAGGTCGGTGTTCTCGAAACTGGCGATCTTGTACGCCGGCACGTCGAGGCTTTCCAGGAAGTCCACGGCCGAGTCATCGAACGGCGTGGAGAACGCCAGCATGCCCAGTTCCCTGGCACGGGCGAATATCGGTGCATGCCATTCCCAGGGTGTATGCGCCTTCTCGTATAACGCGTACAGCGAAGAACCCGCCCACAGGCTGTTCGGGTCCTTGATGAAGAACTCGCCTTCGGACAGGTCCAGCGTCATGGTGTCGGCGGTGTAGGTTTGCAGCTTCAAGGCATGCGCGCCGGCCCTGGCCGCGGCTTCGACGATCTGCAGCGCCACTTCCAGCGACTGGTTATGGTTGCCACTCATCTCGGCAATGATGAACGGCGGCGCATCGGCACCGATATAGCGGTGGCCAATCTTGAAACTAGTCATGGTGGTGGTCCTTCAATAGGCGCGTGAAGGCGCAAACACTCTGGGTGAAACCGGCTTCGTGAAACACCTTCAGCGATGCCTGATTCGCCGGCAAAACCTGCGCGGTAATGCTTTGCAGTTGCGGCCAATGCCGGGGCACGAACGTTTCGCCTCGCGCCAGCAACGCCCTGCCCCAGCCCAGGCCGAATCGCCCTTCGAACAGGTAAATCGAGACTTCAGCTTCGAAGCCGCGCAAGTCATAACGCAGCACCCCGACCGGGCCGTCATCGGCTTCGGCGATCAACAGCAAGCGCTTATCATTGCTCAAACTGGCAGTCAGCCAGTTTTGATGCTGCTGCCATCCAATCACGCCGGTTTCCAGTGACCAGCGCCGCACCGTCTCGGCATTGCGTCCTTCGTATAACAACTGTGCATCGTCTGATGTCGCCGGCCGGACCTGCAACACCGCACCGGCCAGTGCTGCCGCAACGCGCTGCGCTCCCCGCCCGTCGACCAGTTGCCGTGAGCGCTCGGCCAGGCTCTGGCGTAACCCCTGATTGCCGGCGACAAAACCGATGGCCTGACGTAACTGCTCGACGCTGACCTGCTCGCGGGTGCCCAGATACACATGAGCTCCCGACGTTGCCATCACCTCGCCGTTGGCTTGCTGATTATTGGAAACCGCAATACAGATCGTCGGCAGCCCCATAGCCGCCCTCTCCCAACTGGTCCCGCCGCCGGCACCGACAAACAGGTCGGCTTCGGTCATCAGTCGGTAGAAATCGTCGACAAACCGGTGCAAGCGCCAGTTCGGATGATTCGCCGCCAGCGCCAGCATTTCCTCCCACGCCGGGTTGTCGGCCCCTGCGACAAAATCGACTTCAATCTGATGAAAATCCGCCAGCGCCAGCATCGCGTGGTGAGTCTGCCTCGCGGCATCGAAACCGCCGAAGTTCACCAGCACCCGCTTCGCCCGGGGCTTGATTTCAATCGCCGGGCAGCAAAACTCATCCCGCAACAAGGCGAAGCGTGGGCCGAGCAAGGTCCGACAAGCGGGTGCAAGCAGTCCGGCATAAGCCTCAGGCGAGCCCGACAGATTCTGGTTCAGCAGCAAATCGACGCTGTAGATGCGCGTCGCCAGATCATCCACCGCCGCAATCCGGGGCGCCCAACGACGGGCGGCCGTCTGCCAGTGATGATCGAGGCCGTAGTGGTCGACGACGATCCAGTCGAAGGCCGGCTGGTGTTCCAGCGCTTGCCCCAGCGCGGCAATGTCCGCCTGCCACGGCAACATGGCTTCGATAGCTTGCTGCGGGTCTTCGTCGGGATAGCGATCCGGCAACGCAAAGGTTTCGAAACCTTCGGCGGCGAGGTTGTCGAGTCGATGGCCCGGCAACTGGCGGCAGGCAAATGCCACGTGGCCGCCCTTCTGGCGTAACACCCTGGCCAGAGTCAGGCAACGGGCAATGTGACCGCTGCCAATGGTTGGCGAGGCATCGGCACGGATCAGTACTCTCATTGCAGCTCCCCACCCGCCTTCAGCGCCGCGTAAAGGTACTCGGCGCGCTTCCAGTCTTCGAGGGTATCGATGTCCTGCACCAGATAGCGCGGCAGGATCACCGGCAGGCTTTGCGGTGAATACAATACCTCGCCCTGCCGCCAGGCACTGCTGCGGCCCCAATAGAACTGCCCGGCGTCCTGAAAAGCCGGCGGCAGGTCCTGGGAGCGGGTTTGACTAAATTGCGGGTACAGCGCGGTCAACGCCCCCTGGCTATCAACGGTCAGGGCTCGCTGTACCGGAAAGCCGAAATCACAGACCGAGAAGGCGAAGGACTTGTCCGGATGCCGCTCCAGCAGGTTTAAACCCTGCTGCAAAAATCGCGCTTGCAGCAATGGCGCCGTGGCATAGATGCAACAGGCGAAATCAACATCCTGGCCCTGTCGAGACAGTTCCTCCAAGGCATGCACAATCACCGCCGCCGTGCCGGTGAAATCATCAGCCAATGCCGCGGGGCGCATAAACGGCACCTGCGCACCGCAGGCCCGGGCCAGCTCGGCGATTTCTTCATCATCGGTGCTGACCACCACCTGGGCGAACAGCCCCGAATCGAGGGCAGTTTGAATCGAACGGGCAATCATCGGTACGCCGTCGAACGGCTTGAGGTTCTTGCGCGGTATACGTTTACTGCCACCGCGAGCAGGGATGATTGCGACGTTGTTCAAGGGCGTTTTTCCAACAGGAACCAAGTGATGTCGTCTACCGGGAACTGCGGGTCGCGGTGATAACCAAAACCGTAATCCAGCAGTTGCAGATCGTCGTAACGATCAAGCATTTCACCGGCAAAATCGCGTTTGAACAACTTGCCTTTGTTACCGCGATAGGACACTTCGACCGGTGCGGGATTGTAGTACTCGGCGATCAGGATATAACGCTGGCTCAACGCGTACAGCTGGTCATAGGCTGCGGCCAGCAGTTCTGGCGCCAGATGAATCAGCACGCCTTTGCTCAGGGTCAGGTCAAAGCTGCGCTCGCGGGGGAAATCGAACAACGAACCGTGCCAGATCTGCGCAATGTCCAGCGCCTGGGCCTGGGCACAGGCGCTGGCATTGATCTCCACGCCGAACAGTTCGCACCGGGGCAACAGCTGATGCAACGCCTGCAAATTGTTGCCGGCGTTGGTGCCCAGCTCAACCAGGCTTTCAATCCGCCCTGCTCGGGTCAGCGCCTTGGCAAACAACGCCAGGTTGGCCGCCACCAGAGGCTGCCCGACGTTGCGGTCGACGTACTGATTACCAAAGTCGCCCTGCCAGAATCTTTCCTGCTCACTTAATGCACGCATCGTACTTTCTCATTTAAAGCACAGAACCTGTGGGAGCGGCGGAGCAGCGATCCGACGTGGACTGAACCTGACCTGCTGGCAGTATTTATTCGGTCAGCCGGCGCAGTTGCTCGACCACGAAATCCTGTTGTTCATCGCTGAGCAATGGATACAGCGGCAGGCTGATGGCTTCGGCGTAGTAACGTTCAGCTTCCGGGAAATCGCCTTCAGCGAACCCCAGGTCACGATAGTAAGGCTGCAAATGCACCGGAATGTAGTGCAGATTCACACCGACCCCGGCATCCCGCAACCCTTCGAATACCTGTCGATGACCAAGACCGATACGATCGAGTTGCAAGCGCACCACATACAGATGCCACGCCGACTCGGCTTCAGGCTGAGGGCTGGGCAAGGTCAGCGGCAAGTACGCCAGCAAGCGATCATAACGTGCTGCCAGTTCACGACGGCGTTCGATGAAGTCATCCAGTTTGTTCAGTTGCGACAGCCCGAGGGCGGCTTGCAAATCGGTGATCCGGTAATTGAAACCCAGTTCCACTTGCTGGTAGTACCAGGGGCCATGGCTGGCCTCGGTCATCTGCTGCGGATCGCGAGTCATGCCGTGGTTGCGCAAGCGTTGCAGGCGCTCGGCGAGGTCCTGGCGATTGGTCAGGACCATCCCCCCCTCGGCGCTGGTGATGATTTTCACCGGGTGAAAACTGAACACCGTCATCGCCGCGAAATCACCACAGCCCACCGGTCGCCCGGCATAGGACGCGCCAACTGCGTGGGAGGCGTCTTCAATCACCGTGAAGCCATAACGCTCGGCCAGCCCGGCGATCATCCGCATGTCGCAGCTCTGCCCGGAGAACGCCACCGCCACCAGCACTTTGGGCAGCGTGCCGTTGCCCTCCGCGACTTCCAGCCTCGCTTTCAGGGCGTAGGCATCGAGGTTCCAGGTCAGCGGGTCGATGTCGACGAAATCCACCTCAGCGCCGCAATAACGAGCGCAATTGGCCGACGCCAGAAAGGTATTGGGCGTGGTCCACAAACGATCACCCGGCCCGAGCCCGGCCGCCAGGCAAGCGATGTGCAAAGCAGCCGTGGCGTTACACACCGCCACCGCATAATCGGCCTGGCAACGGTCGGCCATGGCCTGTTCGAATCGCTCGATGGTCGGCCCTTGAGTCAGCCAGTCGGACTGCAATACCGCGACCACCGCGTCGATGTCGGCCTGATCGAGGCTCTGCCGACCGTAGGGAATCATGCCGACAGCTCCGCGTGCAGATCGGCGATCTGCCCGACCGACAGGAACTGCGGGTTGGTATCGGAACGGTACTCGAAGTCTTCGCTCACCGGTTGGCCCTGCTCGCCCAATTTGTCCACGGCAAAATCCACGTCGACGCTGGTGAAGCGGATCGATGGCTGGATCGTATAGTGATCGTCGAACTCCAGGGTCATGCGCGCATCGTCCAGCGGCACCATCAGCTCATGGAGTTTTTCCCCCGGACGAATCCCTACGTGTTTGTGCGGCAGGTGCCCGGCCATGCCCCGCGCCAGATCGACAATGCGAATCGACGGGATTTTCGGCACGAAGACTTCACCACCGTGCATCCGGGCAAAGCTGTCGAGCACGAACTGCACGCCGTGATCGAGGGTAATCCAGAAGCGCGTCATGCGTTCGTCGGTGATCGGCAGTTCGGTTGCGCCTTCGTTGATCAGCTTGCTGAAGAACGGCACCACCGAGCCCCGCGAGCCGGCCACATTGCCGTAGCGCACCACAGCAAACCGGGTTGGCTGTTCGCCGGCAATGTTATTGGCGGCCACGAACAGTTTGTCCGACAGCAACTTGGTCGCGCCATACAGATTGATCGGGCTGGCCGCCTTGTCGGTAGACAGCGCAACAACTTGTCTGACGCCATTGTCGATGGCCGCTGCGATGATGTTTTCCGCGCCGTTGACGTTGGTCCGGATGCATTCGGTGGGATTGTACTCTGCAGCCGGCACTTGTTTCAGGGCGGCGGCATGTACCACGTAATCAATGCCGCGCATGGCCTGACGCAAGCGCTCGGCATCGCGCACATCACCAAGGAAGTAGCGCATGCACGGTGCGTTGAACGTCTGTTGCATCTCGTACTGCTTGAGCTCGTCGCGGGAGAACACCACCACTCGCTTGGGCTGGTATTGCTCCAGCAAGCGACGGATGAAGTTGCGCCCGAAGGAACCGGTGCCACCGGAGATGAAAATCGATTTACCGTTGAACATGCCTTGAGTCCTTTTGCCTGTCAGCCAGGTTTATGCGATCAACTGCGCCCAGCTCACCGGGGCGCTTTCACCCAGGGCAAACCCCTTGCCGGTCAGCGCCAGATTGGCGTTGTAGGCCTGGTCCTGCGCGAAGGCAGCGGACCATTTTTCACGCAGGGCGTCGAGCACCTCTGGCGCCTGCGACACCACGCCCGGATGAATGACCTGAACCAGCGGCGTCCACACCGTGAGGTAACCCGCCTGACCGGCCTTGAGGCACAGATCGACGTCACTCAAGCCGTGGGCAAATGTCTCTTCATCCAGACCTCCAAGGGCATCAAACAGTTCTTTGCGCACCATCAGGCACACCTGCGACACCGCCGAGTAATTCTGCTCCAGAACCAAGCGTTGCAAGTAGCTGTTGCTGGCGTCATACCGATCGCCGATAAAGGCCGAACCGACGCCGCCACGCATCCCCAGGATCAACCCGGCTTGCGTCACCTTACCTTCGCGATCGACGAGCTTGGCGCCGACGATGCCCACTTCAGGACGCTGGGCATGGTTGAGCAGCGACTCGATCCAGTTCGGATTGACCACTTCACCGTCCGCGGCCAGCAGCACCAGGTATTCGCCCTGCACTTCCTGACTGGCGGCGTTGAACAACGCCACACTGCTCAATGTCCGGTCGGCATACAGCACACGGACCTTGGTGTACTGCAACGTGCCCAGCCAATCATTGACCTCCGCCGACTGAGTCGGATTTGCCGCGATCAGCACTTCGTAGCGGGTATAGCGGGTACGCAGCAACACGCCTTGCAGGCATTGTTTCAGCAGGGCCAGGTCATCCCCGGCCGGAATGATGATCGAGACCAGCGGACGCTCGGTATGACGGTAATCGACCTGATAGGTGCCAGGGATCGCCGAGGTGATTTTGGCCTTGTAGCCACGGTTGCCCAGATGACGCAGCAACGCGAGGCGTTCGTGGTTATTCTCTTCCAGCACCGGTGCCTGGGTGATCAGCAATGGCTCATCCAGATGGGCCAGACCGCTCAGGCCACCCACCTCGATGATGCGCAGCAGCAAATCGAACTCCAGGGCCTTGCTGAAATCGGGCTGGTAACCACCGGCTTCAATGAACACATCGCGACGGATCAACCAGTGCCGCGCCATCAAGGCTGGCAGGCTTTGCAGCAGGTCGAAGTTGAAACCCGGACGGAACACATCCACCAGTGCGCCGTTATCAGTACGCTGGATTTCATCGGTGGCCACGGCGCGGCAGTCGGCGGCGGACAACAGCTCCAGACTGGCACGCAACAGACCGCTCGCGGTGAACTCATCACCGGCCTCGGCCAGCATCAGCCAGTCACATGGCGACTGACTGGCGCTCTGGTTCAGCTTGTCGACAAAGTTGCCTGGCGTAACCCGGACAAAGTGCAGCGTGTTTTGTGCTGTGGTCGCCGCCGGCGCTTCGCCGGTGGTAAAAACCACCACTTTGAATGCCTTGCTGTGGCCTTCCAGCAGGCTGTCGAGCGTGACCTGCAATTTGTCGACGTTGTTATCCAGGTCCAGCAAAAGGATGCCGAACCGCGGACCTCCGTCATTAGCTGCCAAATGCCGGTCAATCGCCTCGGCCTGTTCGACGTCCGGCGATCTTGATCCCAGCCACTTGAGCAGGCGTCCCGAGCGCATTTTGTCGAAGGTCGGGTGATGATCCTCGACCGACAGCGCATCAAGGCGCGCGATCCAGTCCCGCATCGACTGCGCCTCTTCGTCTTCACCCAGCAGTTCCAGTTGCGCCACCAGGCGCTTGACCACCGTGCGGTTGAACGCGTTGGCGTCGTAGGCCTGCCACAAACGGTCGACCACACTTTCCGGCGTGTCGTTGTTGCGCGGGCTCAGCAAGTGTTCCTGGCGAGTCCACACACCTTCCAGCTCTTCGAGCTGAAGACGACCGGCCGGCAGCGTGTGAAGCAGGAATTCGAACTGAGTCAACTGATCGAAAAAGGCCTGATTGTAGAAAGGCATCTCAACATATTGCTGCGGCCCGAAGCGACGCTTGGGCGCCTTCAGAGCATTATTCCAGGTGGACCCGAAAATCAACTCTGCGGTCAGCGCGCGGCCGGTTTGCAGGCTGTCGATCATGGCGTCAAAACTTTCCATGACGAACGCTTTGCCCTGCACCGGATCGAGTCCCTTGATCCCGGTTGGCAACGAGGCCAGGAACTCAGCAAAGGCGTCACGCTCGGCCACCGATTTGGCATCGGTGTAGGTCAGCGAGTGATACACCTCGGTGTTGTGCTCGGAATTGCCGTAGTTGATCTCACGCACCACATAAGCGGTCGGCAGAATCCGCGCCTTGGCGCACGCCAGCATGTAGAACACGTGACCGATTTCCTGCCATTGAAAACTGGTGCCCGGCGGCAACAGCGAATACCAGGATTTCATCAGCGAGGTACGGGTCACGGCGTAAAATGGTGGCAGGTACTGGCGCATGTACTCGACCACCCGATCCTGAGGTCGCTCGGACAAATAGTCCTCGCACACCTTCTTGTCGCGGCGGTAGTAGCTCACGCTGCCCGCGAGAGTCAGGTACATCAGGCAATAGCCGTGGCACATGCCGTAGTCGCGGTTTTCTTCCAGGAAGCCCACTGACTCTGATAACGCGTCGTGCACGATAAAATCATCGTCGGCCGCCAGCACCATGTACGGGGTGGTCACTTGTTCCACACCATAGGCGATTTTGGCCTGGAAGCCACTGTAGGCAAACTGCGGCACATGCCGATACTCGACGTCAGGCAGTTCGCCCTGGAAATGCTCGGTGGCGGAATCGAGCACCAGTACTTTGCAAGGCAGGGCACCGTAATACTTCATCGCCCTGCGCAAAAAAGCCGGACGGTTGTGGGAAATCAACACCACCGTCAGCAATTCATTGAGTGGCAACGTGTGCTCAGAAACAGACTTACCTTGCATAACCTCTCCCCACAACCGGCGAAACGCCTGATTAACGCTTAAATGATGATGCCGAATTAACGAACGCGACGCAGGTAGCCGTCCGGTGCAACGGTGAGCAGCAGTTTGTTTTGCATCTGTTGGTCAATCTCAAAGTCCTTGTTCTCTTCAAGGTACTTCCACACGGCGGTTTTCGGGTTATCTCCCGGGCCCCATGGACGATCCGGGAAGAAGTCAGCCGGCATGTCTTCCACCACGGTATCCATCACCACGCAGTAACTGCCCACCGACACCAGTGGCGCGTAGAGGCGCAGCTCTTCCAGTACGTGATCGTGAGTATGGTTGGAGTCCAGCACCAGGATGACTTTCTTGCCTTCGGCCGCAGCACGTACCTGAGCAGCGATCGCCGGGTCGATGCTAGAGCCTTCGATCATCTTGATGCGCTTGCTCATCGAATGGCTTTCGATGGCTTCGCGGTTGTGCGGGCGGATGTCCAGGTCGATGCCCAATACTTCGCCGTGGCCTTGCAGTTCCAGCAGGGATGCGTAGTAGATGATCGAACCGCCGTGGGCGATGCCGCATTCGATCACCAGGTCTGGTTTGACCTGCCAGATGATCTCTTGCATCGCCATCATGTCTTGCGGCAGCTGGATGATCGGACGGCCCATCCACGAAAAGTGGTAGCTGTACTTGTGTTTGGCCGATTCGTTGAAGAAATCCCGGGCCAGACCGGTCAGTTTCTGGTCATCGCCCTGACGTGCGATTTCTGCCTGGCACTCGGCTTCGAAGGCTTTATTGATGGTGTTGTCGGTCATTTTAAAAGTCTCAATAGTCACTGGAACGAAGCGCTGTCTACGGCGTGATAGACGTAGCGTCCACCGGTCATCCGCTTGATTTCTTCGAGGTAGTTGGAGTTCATCACAAACAGGTTGGCGCCTTCGGGCAAGGCGTCCATGGCTTCTTGCGGCGAGGACACACGCGCACCGCTCAGGGGCAGATAGCGGCCCTGTTTGGCCGGGTTGATATCCACCACGCGATCCACCGCCACCCCGGCCCGCTGCAGGAACAGCGAATAGATCACGCCTTTGGACGACGCGCCCCAGATCGCCGAGCCCTGCTCCGGGTTGGCCTTGATGATCTGCACCGCGCGCTCAAGGCTGCTGGTGAAATTTTCTGGCAGGTCCTGGCGTGGCACCGGTTGTTCCGGAGTCAGGCGCAAGGTCGACAGGTCGGCGACGATGTACAGGTATTGGCCACCAAACAGGTGACCGGCCTCGTGCACCGTGCCGAACATCCGGCGCAGGTCATCGAGACGGAAATAATTGACGTGCTCGTAGAACAGATCGAACCAGGCGCGGTGCTCCAGAATCCAGTCGAAGCACGGCACTTCGATGTAGATCTGCCCGCCCTGATTGGCCTCGGCCATTTCAGCCAGGAAGCTCACCGGGTCCTGAATGTGTTCCAGTACATGACGCAGCACGATGGCGTCCGCCGCCAGACCGAGGCCGCGTGTGAACGGAGCCTTGATGACATCGCAATTGCTGCCTTCGTAGGCCGGGTCAATGCCGGTGATGGTGTAGCCCAGACCTTTCAGGCGTTCGAGAAAATATCCTTTGCCGCAGCCGACTTCGATCAACTCCTGGCCCTTGAAGTGGCGGGCAATGATCCCTTCCACATCACTCAGGTGCTGCTGGAACTGGCCGGAGTGAGCCTGCTCGTTCTGGTAGTCAGCGTCGTAACTGAGCTTGTCGGCATCGAAGACCTGGTTGAAGATCAACCCGCTCTGTTCGTCCTGCACCAGGACCATATCGGCACGGGCAGAAGCCCGGGCCGATTCCGGATCGGCGAAGGTTCGGTTCTGCAACACCGGCAGGTCGGCGACCCGATATAACTCATGCTGCATGATTGCCTCCCAGTAGCTGTTGCAAACGGTCCGCCACGCCCCAGAACGCCATCGGTTCATGGCTCGGGTATGGGTAGTGACCCAAGTTCAGACTGATCGAGGCGCCGCGTTCCCGCCGTCGCTGTTCCACCAGTGCCCTGACCGATATCGGCCGGCCGCTGGAACAATTGACCACCCCATTGAACGTCCGCTGTTGCAGGATCGCCGCCAGGTAATCGGCGGCGACATCGATGGCCAGGTAGTCGCGCAGCTGCTCGCCGGCCGACATGTTGAAGGTGTCGTCGCCGGCATCGATTGCCCGGTCCAGCGCTGCCAGCAAACTGTTGGGGTTCTGGCCTTCGCCGTGCAGGTAAAACAGCCGCGCCCACTGCAGGGTGAACGGCTGAACCCGCTGCAAGTTTTCCAGAAACAGCCGCAGCGTATTTTTGGCCAACCCGTACGGATTGCCCGGCTGCGGTGCGGCCTGCTCGGTGAGCGGCCCGCTTTGCATGCCGTACTCGAAACACGTGCCGGTGACCAACACCTGCGACACGCCCGCCTCGACCGCGCCCTTGATGAACCGATAGTCGGCCATCAGGTTGTGCTCGAAATGGAACAGCGCCTGATAGTTCGGCAAACCGGGCCAGGCCAGATGCACCAAGGCATCGATGCCAGAGGTCAGCGCCACGAGAGGCAGGTCGGCGGCGTGAATATCCGCCGCGATGAATTCCACGTCATTGATCCACGGCAAACCCGCCGCAGTCTCGGCATTACGTGCCACGGCGCGGACGTCACAACCCCGGGCAAGCAACGCTGCGACCAGATGTCGGCCGACGAACCCGGTAGCGCCGGTAACCAGCACCTTCACAGGACGGTCAACTCAGGAACGGCGATCACAAAGCGACCGTCCCACTCGCGCACCCGGGCCAGTTGCTGGCTGACTTCGTGCAACAGGTTCCATGGCAGGACCAGCACGTAATCAGGTTTTTCCAGGTCGATTTGCGCAGGCGACACAATCGGAATGCGGCTGCCCGGCAGGTACTTGCCCTGCTTGTGCGGGTTGGCATCGGCCACCCAGGCCAGCAAGTCCGGCTTGACCCCGGCGTAGTTGAGCAAGGTGTTGCCCTTGGCCGCCGCGCCGTAACCGACCACGCGCTTGCCATCGGCCTTGGCCTGCAACAGGAAACGCAGCAGTTGATGCTTGATGCGTTCGGCCGCCGGCGTCAGGGTCGCGTAGTACTCAGGGGTTTTCACCCCCGCCGTCTGTTCGGCTTGCAACTGTTGCTGCACTGCCGGCTGCACGTCGCGACGTACGCCATCGATACGCTGGACGAACACCCGCAGCGAGCCGCCATGGGTCGACAACTGACTGACGTCGAACACTTCCAGACCATTGCGTTCGCACAAGGTCTGCACGGCAGTCAGGGACAGGTAGGAATAGTGCTCGTGATACAGCGTGTCGAATTGCTGGCCGGCCATCAGCGTCAGCAATTGCGGAAACTCGAACGTCGCCACCCCTGTCGGTTTAAGCAGGGTCGCAAAACCGCCGAGGAAATCATTGATGTCAGGGACGTGGGCCAACACATTGTTGGCGGCCATCAGGTCGGCGGACCAACCTTCAGTGACCAATTGCGCGGCGGTCTCGCGACCGAAAAACAGCTCACGAATCTCCAGGCCTTTTTCCCGGGCCGCTTGCGCGGTGCTGCGGGTGGGCTCGACGCCCAGGCAAGGGATGCCGCGTCCGGCGACGTACTGCAACAGGTAACCGTCGTTGGCGGCGATTTCCACCATGCGGCTGTCGACCGTCAGGCCGAAGCGTTCGACCATCTCGGTCACATAGCGCTCGGCATGGGCCAGCCAAGTGCTCGAGAACGAACTGAAATAGGCGTACTCGGCGTCGAACAGGCTGTCGGCGCGGGTGTAATCCTCGGTTTGCACTAGCCAGCACTGCTGACACACCGCCACTTTCAACGGCACCCACTGCTCGGCTTGTTCCAGCTGATTGGCGTGCACATAGGCGTTAGACGGCGGCGAGGTACCCAGATCGATCAGCGGCAACGCCAGCGGCGTAGCGCAACCACGGCAGTTCATAGACGCACTCCGGCGAAGTGTTCATCGAGCACGGGATGGCTGGCGTCCCGGGCTGACAGATTATTGACAGGCAACGGCCAGGCTATCGCCAGCCGTGGATCGTTCACCGACAAACCGCCCTCGTGCGCCGGCGTGTAATCGGCGCTGTGCAGGTAGAGCAACTCGGCGTCATCGGTGAGCGTCTGAAAACCGTGGGCGAACCCGGCCGGGATCAGCAAGCTGCGCCCGTCACCGGCGCGCAGGTGTTCGGCGTGCCAGTGCAAGAAGGTCTCGGAGTCGGGGCGCAGATCCACCGCCACATCCCAGACTTCACCGCGCAAGCAGGTGATCAACTTGGCTTCCGGCGCATTGGCGTTCTGGTAATGCAAGCCACGCACACTGCCCCGTGCGCGGGTGCAGGAATGGTTGATCTGGCGGATATGAAACGCCTGGCCGAAAGCAATCAAGCTGCCTTCGCAGAACAGCCGTGCAAAGTGCCCGCGATCATCCTCGAAGCGCTTGTGCTGCACGCTGAACAAGCCGTTGAGCGGCAACGCGTTCAATAGAAACTCGCTCACAACGCGCCTCGGTACAGGTTCAACTGGCCCAGGGTTACTTCACGCATGTCGTTGCCGTTTTGCCACGCCAGATGCCAGTCGAGGGTCTGAGTCAGGCACTGCTGCAACGACCAGCGCGGTTGCCAGCCCAGCAGTTGACGGGAGCGGCTGCTGTCCAGGCGCAGCAGGCCGGCCTCATGCAAATCACTCGGTTCGATGCGCAGGCCACGGGGCTGCGGCCAGCGACTGGCGAGCAACTCGACCACTTCGCCGACGCTGCACATGTCGGCTTCGCTCGGGCCAAAATTCCATGCACCCGCGTATTCCGGGCCTTGTTCGTAGAGGCCGGCAGCCAGTTGCAGGTAACCGGCCAGCGGCTCCAGGGCATGCTGCCAAGGGCGCACGGCGTGCGGATAACGCAGGGTCACGGGTTCGTCTGCCGACCAGGCTCTGAGCACGTCCGGGATCAAGCGCTCGGGTGCAAAATCGCCACCGCCCAACACGTTGCCGGCGCGGGCCGTGGCCAGGGCCAGACCGTGTTCGGCATGCTTGTCGGCCGGGAAGAACGACGCGGCGTAAGACTGCGCCAGCAATTCGCAGCAGGCCTTGCTGCTGCTGTAAGGATCGTGGCCACCAAGGGCTTCATCCTCGCGGTACGGCCACAGCCATTCTTTGTTGGCGTAGACCTTGTCGGTGGTCACCAGCACACAGGCGCGGACGCAGCCGACCTGGCGGATCGCTTCCAGCAGATTCAGGGTGCCCATGACGTTGCTGGAGTAGGTGCCCAGCGGATCGCGATAACCTTCACGCACCAGTGGCTGCGCCGCCAGGTGCAAGACGATCTCCGGCTCGATGTCGGCGATGATTTCAAGCAAGGCGCCCAAATCACGCAGGTCGCCACGCTGATCGTTGATGCCTTCGTGCACTCGCGCCAGTTCAAAAAGGCTCGGCTCGGTGGACGGGTCAAGGGAGAACCCACTGACCTCGGCCCCCAGGCTTTGCAGCCACAGCGTCAACCAACTGCCCTTGAAACCGGTGTGCCCGGTGACCAGAACCCGCTTGCCGCGCCAGAATTCCGGACTCAGTCCCATTGCTTCCATGGGGCCTCCCCGCTTTGCCACAGCGCTTCGAGGTGATTCTTGTCACGCAGGGTGTCCATCGGATGCCAGAAACCGTCGTGCTGGAAAGCATGCAGCTGTTCTTCACTGGCCAATGCCGCCAAGGGTTCTGCTTCCCAGGAAGTCTGGTCGTCGCCAATGTACGGCAACACCTTGGGCGACAGCACGAAGAAACCGCCATTGATCCAGCCGCCGTCACCGCGTGGTTTCTCAATGAAGCCTTTGACGCTGTCACCGTCGCGCTCCAGGGCGCCGTAACGTCCCGGCGGTTGCACGGCGGTCACCGTCGCGAGCTTGCCGTGGGCCAGGTGAAAGTCCACCAATGCGCCGATATTGAGGTCCGAAACACCGTCGCCGTAGGTAAAGCAGAAGGCTCTTTCGCCCTCCACATACCGCGCAGCGCGACGCAGACGGCCACCGGTCATGGTGTCTTCCCCGGTGTCGATCAGGGTCACGCGCCAAGGTTCGCTGTAGTTCTGGTGAACGTCCATGCGGTTATTGCACATGTCAAAGGTGACGTCGGAGGTGTGCAGGAAGTAGTTGGCGAAGAAGTCCTTGATCGCGTAGCCCTTGTAGCCAAGGCAGATCACGAAATCGTGGATTCCGTGCGCGGAGTACTGCTTCATGATGTGCCAGAGAATTGGCTTGCCGCCGATCTCGATCATCGGCTTGGGCTTGAGGTGCGACTCTTCGCTGATTCGCGTACCCAGGCCACCCGCCAAAATAACTGCCTTCATCCTCTTCCTCTCTTGTCCGTCACAGGGCTCAGCCAAGCTTTATCAAGCGTTTGCTGGCCTTCTGGATAAAACGCTCACGCCGTTCAAGGCACTGCTGACGACGCTGCCAGCGCTCGTTTTATGGCGATGTAAAGGGGGACTAGCAGGAAACGCGCCAGCTCTGCGACTCCAACGAGCTGCGCGGGTGCAAGGCAAACGCATGGCAAGAAACAGCCTGGCACTCAGGCCGAAACGAAAAAGGCGAACCCGGATCAGACACGACCGGATTTCCCCTTGTAACAGCTCAAATGCCTTCAATGGCACAAGGCATTGAAGGCGCAAAAAACAGGCGACTCAAGGTCGCCTGTTTTTTGGAGGGTGCGTGAAACGATCAGTCCGCCAACCAGCCATTTTCCCAGTAGCGCAGGTTATCGCCGCGCAACACGTAGTCGCGTAGAACCACCTCGCGCAACTCATCACCCATGCGATAGCTGGCGTCCGGGTCGGCCAGGTGCATGCGGATGGCTTGCAGCCATTCATCGGTGGTATTGGTTTTGATCCTTGTACATGGCAAGTACCCGCGATAAGCCTCGGTGTCGGTGCAGATCACCGGGTAACCGCACGCCCCGTACTCCAGCAGACGCAGGTTGCTCTTGCAGTCGTTGAAGATGTGGAATTCCAACGGTGCCAGCGCCAGGTCCAGGTTCAGGCTAGCCAGTTTCGCCGGATAGACATCCAGCCCGATCACGCCATGGAACTCATGCATGTACGGACGCAAATCGTCCGGGCACATACCAAAGAACACCCAGTCGACTTCGTTGGCCAACTCGCGAACCACGTCGGCAATCACCGCCAGGTCACCGTGGTGACTGGTGCCACCGCCCCAGCCGACCCGAGGTTTCTTCGAGGTGCGGCGCTGGCTGCGCATATTGCTCCACAGGTGCCTGGACAGCATATTCGGCACCACGCGAATGTCCTGATGCATGTCCGACAACGCATTACCCAGCGCCTCGGTGGAGACCACCACGCGATCGCACATACCGACCGCACGCCGCACCAGGCGCTCCATCTCGTCCTTGTTCGGCATATTTCGGATATGCGCGTTACGATGGGGAACGTTGATGACATAGTCATCCAGCTCGTAGATCCGTCGGGCATTGGAATAGGTTTGCAGCGGCACAATTTCGTTGATCGTGCCTTCGGAGTAGCGCCCCTGCAGGATGATCACGTCAGGCGACTGGCGCTCGATTTCAATCATCGAGGGCATGTTGTAGTGAATACGCCCCTCAGCCCGGCCCGCGGCTTCCAGTTCGATCATCGGCTGCGTCACGCGGTAATGGCCAATCGCGGAGGCATTGATTGGCACGGCGAGGATCTTCGGCAACTGCGCCTTGGAAAAAGGGCTCCATCCGGTACGCAAACCCGGTTCAAGGCTGAAGCTCGAACCACCCAGCCCCTGCAATGACAGGTTGATGTTGTAGGCCGGGTCTCGGGCGATAATTGGCAGCCAGCGTTTGTAAAACACTTCCAGTTCCTGGCTGCGCAAGGCCTGCTCACCTTCCTGCACGGCCACGACCGGGCGGGCGCCCAGCGCCAGTTTGGCATAGGGCGTCCACACCACCAGGTAACCGTCCTGGCCGATGCGCAGGCATAAGTCCACTTCATTGAAGGTTTGCGCGAGATATTGCTCGTCCAGCCCACCGACCGCGTCGAACACAGCCTTGCGTACCATCAGGCAATCACCGCCGACAGCACTCAGGTTGTGCGCGACCTGCAACCGAAACATGTAGCCCGCCGCCTGCAAGGATTCGCCGTAAAACGGCACGCCGGCCGGCCCTTGCAACCCCAGGATCAGGCCTGCGTGCAGCACCCGACCGTCCGGGTTGAACAACTTGGCACCCACCACGCCGACTTCCGGGCGCTGGGCGTGATTGAGCATCTCATCCAGCCAGTCGCTTTGGGTGATCACCGTGTAGGGGTTGAGCATCAGGACGTAGTCACCGGCGGCCTGCTTAACGGCGAAGTTGTACACCGCAGCAACATTGCCTTGCTGTGGAAACGGCACCACGCGGATCCGCTCGCTGCCCAACTGCGCCATACCGGACAGCCAGGCACGCGCCTCGGCACTTTCGCTGCCATTGTCGACCAACAACAGCTCGTAATCGCTGTAGGCAGTTTTCTCCAGCAGGCTTTCGACACAGCGCTGTAAAGCGACGGTCTGGTCCTTGCTGACGATGATGATCGACACCAACGGCCGAGCAGCGTGTTGATAATCGACACGGTTGATCAATTCAGCGCTGGCACTGCGGTTCTCATGGCGCACGCCCAAACGCTGCAAGTGCGCGTCCAACAGCAATGAGCTGCTATCCACCACGTCAGAGTGAGCCAGCCACTTGGCCAGATCGAATGTCGACTCCAGCAACACCTCGGCGATGTGCCCGATCACTTGGGTGCCGTCATGCTCAACCATGCGCCAGAGCGCATCGTGTGGCGCCAGCTCCCCATGCAGCGAATTGAAACCGCCCAGGACCAGGAAACGTTCACGCGCGAATGCCAGGGCTCGTCCCACATAGGGGTAGCTGCGCATCAGGTCGAGGTTGAAGTCAGGTTTGAATGCAGGCTCGGCCGATTCCCCCTGACGCAAACTGCCTTCGTCGCTGTACAGGCACGTCAGGGAGGGCGACAGGACAATGCGCTCTGCCATGGCCAGCAAGGCCGGCGCCACCAAGCGATCTCCGGCACGCAGCAGATAGAACCAGTCAGCACCTTCTAACTGCGGCAACAGCTCATTGACCTGCGCCAGCCAATCGTCTTGCAGGGGCAAACGAAAAACCCGTTCATCCAGTGCGGCTTCGGTGCAAGAAGCGGACAACACCAGCGTCAGCTCGGGCGCGTAGTCCTGCGCGGCGAGCGACTGTAGTGTGAGGTCAAGCGCTGATCGACTACCGTGCTCATCGATGATGACCGGAACGATTTTAGGTGCATGGGGCCAACCGGCGATGGTGTCCGACAACAACAACCGTTGACCATCGTTAAGCACACGGCAAGCCAGCCACTGCGTGTAGAGCTCGGAAAAACTCGTGCTGGCGATGCCGACATGCCATTCCTGAGCACTTTGTTTGGTACCCAGGGTTCGGCTCAAGGGCAGTTCTTCCCAGACCCGGGGCGATTCTTCGGCCCGGGTCAACGGCAGATAACGAACCCATCCCGGCGCCGGCGCCGGCTCACCGCTACGGGCCTTGAGCATCTGCAGCAACCATTCACGCTCAACCTCTTCGGCATCTTTCATCGCCTGCTGAGCGCTCAATCGCTCCGGGTACAGGCGCTCGACACTGAGCACATTGTTGGACATCACCAGATTGCCGCGCCGCAAAAGGCACACATACAAGGCAAAATCGAGAGTCGCCACAAAGCAGTGGCCGGCCTGCGACAGGGCTGGCAACAATTCCAGCACATCCGCCCGACGGAACAGCGCATTACTGAAACCACCGAGGATATTGACCGGAAAATTCTCGAAAATCGCCAGCAGGTCGTCGCCCTTGAACAGGCCACTCACCGGGGAAAGCGAGGTGTTCTCCAGTCGCGAAGGCAGCAGCATATCGTCCGCATCCCAGAACAACCGCTGGGCCAGCACCAGACTCACTTCATTACGCATAAGCTCATGTGCCTGCTGCTCGATGCAGGCGGTAAACAAATGATCGTCATCACAGAGAAACTTGATGAACTCTCCCTGCGCCTGTTGCAGGCAGGCTTGCAGGTTACCCACCATCCCCAGCGTTCGCGGGTTGCGCACGTAGTGCACGGCAACGCCCGTTTGCTCTGACACAGAAATGACCGCCTCTTCGATTTCAGTGCCACGACTGTCGTCGCACACAATGATCTCGAGATTGCCATAACCCTGACTCACGGCACTGTGCAATGCACGACCGAAAAATCGTGGATTGAAGGCAGGAATGACAAGGCTGACAAGAGGAAGTGAATTCACGGCGGGCTCGCAGGCGGCGAGAGCTCGCCCAGGAAAGCGAGCCCTTTGACCGCGGAAAAGACAGTAGATATGGGAGGGTCAGCGGTCACCGGGCGCCTGAGCGCCCGGCTACCGTCAGATCTTGTTGAACAGGCCCAGCTGACTGATCTTGCTGAACGCCAATTGCGCGGCTTGCAGCATGGTCTGTTGCAAGGTCAGGCGCGTCATGACTTCGGCAGGGTCGGAGTCACGAATCGACGACTGGGTCGCCGTGTTCGCAAGGGTCAGGCTCTGGTTGGTCGTGGTTTGATCATCCAGCGACTGACCGCGGGCACCGATCGAGGAGATAGCCGAGCCCAACTGATTATTGGCGCTGTCCAGATTCGCAAGGCCTGAATCCATAGCCGCCATGAATTGCTGCTTGGCAATCGTATTGCCATCAATCGGCGCGTTCATGGCGGTGATCATCTTGCCCAAGGTGTCGAGCACGTTCTGGGTCTGGTGATTGTTGGATTCGATCGCGAACTGATCGCCGGCGGCTGGAGCACTCCCCCCCAGAGTGAACGTCACGCCTGCAGCGGTGGCAGTGGACGGAGGACCGGCCACCACGGCGCCCGAAGACACCGGTCGGCTGTTGGCTGTCACCGGCGCAGCGTACAGGTCGAAGGCTGTGGCGCTGGTGAACTTGAGGACCGCCCCGCCCGACGGGAACGCAGCGGTATAGGCTGCCGGGTTGGTCACGGCGGAGCCGGTGATGACCGCCGTGGACGGGTTGCCGGCGCTGCGCGTGGCGTTGAACGAGTCCGACGCTGCCGACAACTGGAAGGTGTGACCGGCAATCACCGTGTCCGGCACATCGCCCGACTGGAGGTTGATGTTCAGGTTCAGGTCGACGCCACGGAAGTTGACCACCTGGTTGGCGCCGTTGCTGTTGCTGAACGCGCCGTTCTGGCTGGCCTCGGTCGTTACATCATTGCCCAGCACATCGGTGATCTTCAGCTGGGTACTGCTGAGGAAGCTGACGATGTACGGCTGGCCGCTGGCGAACTTGGCGTCGTAGGTTGCGCTGTTGCTCACCTGACCATTGGACAGGACCACGCGACCATCATCCACCGCCGGGGCGGTCATGGTGGCCTGGGTGCGGCTGGTATTGACGGTCTGCTGGAACGCGTCCCAGCCGGTGGTGTTGGTCGCCACTGTCAAACCATCGCCGATGCCCAGGTTGATGTTGGTCTGGTCACCGTTGTAGGTGTAGGTGCCGTCGGAGTTCTGCGAGTACGGCGGGGTGTCGGTCTTCGAACCGGAGAACTGGTAGTTGCCGGCCGAATCCTTGGAGTTCATCAGGCCCAATACTTGCTGCTGGATCTGGCTCAATTCCGACGCGTACGCTTTACGGTCAGCGTCGGTGGCAGTGCCGTTGTTGGCACTTAGAGCGATTTCCTTGGCGCGCTGCAACGCGGTGCCAATGGAGTCCAGGGTAGTTTCCTGCAGGCTCAACGCACTCTTGGTCGTGCTGATGTTGCCATTGTACTGATCAAGCATCGAGCTCTGCTGACCGAGCTGCAGCAAACGACCGGCACCGATCGGATCATCAGCGGCCGTGTTGATGCGCACCAGGCTGCTGGCTTCGTTGCTGGTGGCGATAGCATTGTTGTAGTTGCGCTGATAGTTGGCAGCGGTCGTCTCGTAATACTGGGCGGTAGCAATGCGCATGAATTACGACTCCTTAAAGGCTGTTGATCAGCGTGCTGAAAGTTTCCTGCGCAGCCTTGATGATCTGCGACGAGGCGGTGTAGTACTGCTGATACTTGACCAGGTTGCCGGATTCTTCATCCAGGTTGACCCCGGACAGGGAATCGCGGGCACCTTTGGCCTGGGTCAGGATTGCGGTGGTGGCGGCGCTGTCGGACTTGCCCTGGGCTGCTTTGGTACCGACGTTGGTCACCAGTGTGTTGTAGGCGTCAGTCAGGCTGATGCCCTTGCTCGCCGAACCGGTGTCCACGGTCTGTTTGGTTTGCAGGCCCACCAGCGCTTGGGCGTTGCGGTTGTCCGAGGACGCCGCACCGGTCAGGGAAATCGAGAAGCTCTCGCCGCGGGTTGGCGAACCACCCACCGTGGTCTGCACGGTGAAGGTTTTCTGGGCTGGCGGTGTACCGCCATCCATGATCGGAGCACCCGTGGCGTCGACCATAGGGACGCTAAGGTTCAGGGTGTTGTTCTGGCCCGGAACAATGGCGCCACTGCCCAACGTATTGCCTTTGGCGTCGGTCAGGTTGTAGGTCTGACTGCCACCGCTCGATGCACCGAACGTCACCTTGACCGGTGTCGAGTACTGGAGCCCGGTCTGCAGGTCGGCCTGGGCCGTCGGGCTGTAAATGTCCAGCGTGCTGGTCAGCGTCGGCTGGGTGTAAGTGCCCGTGGCATTGGAGCTGGCCACGCCGCTCAATGGCGCTGCCGCCGCGATTTTTTTCGCGTCGTTCAGTATGGTCTGGATGCTGGTTGCGGCACCGCGAGTCGGGGTCACCTTGAAGGTGTCGCCAGCGCTCAAGGCACCGCCGTTCAGCGACAGGCTGAAACCGTCGATCACGGGGGGCGGCGTGGTCAAGGTGCTGAAGGCCCCCATGTCGGTGCCATCGGAGCGTTTGACGCTGTAGTTGGTGGCGCTGGTGAACGTCACCTGATAATCGCTGGTGGTCAACTTGCCAGTGTCCTTGATGGTCACATCGAGGTTGCCTGAACCGACACTGTTGCCCGACTGGCCAATGCTGCGCTGACTGATCAGCGTGGCGCTGTTGATGTTGTTGAAAATCGCCGAGCCGAAGTCACCGTTCTTGTCGATGCCCTGCGCCTGCTGACTGTTGACTTGGTCAGCCACCACCAGGGCCACACGCCCCAGTTCGTTGAGCGACGGGTCGAGCACATCCTTGCGGTAGCTAAGCAGGCCACCCATTTGGCCGCCGGTGACCAGTGACGTAATGTCGATGGTGCTGGAGCCACGGTTTACCTGCACCGCCATGCGCGACGGATCGTCCTTGCTCGGTACGGTTTCCAGGGTATTGGTGGTGTTACCCATCACCAATGGCTGGCCGCTGCCGACGTAAATGTCGTAGCTGGTACCGCGCTCGACAACTTGCGCACCGATCAACCCGGAGAGTTGGCGCACCGCTTCGTTACGGCTGTCGAGCAGGTCGTTCGGCTGGCCGCCGCTGGTGGAGACCTCACCAATTTTCTGGTTGAGATTGGCGATCGAGGTGGCCAGATTGTTCACCTGGGTCGCCATGTCGCCCAGGCTGCCATTGAGGGTGGTGTTCTGGTCGTTCAACTGCTTGGCGATGGTGTTGAAACGACTGCTCAACGCCTGGGCGCCGGTCAGCACCGACTGGCGCGACGTATCGTCGGTTGCCGATGCCGAAACACCTTGCATCGAGGTGAAGAATTTCTGCAGCACGCTGGTCAACCCGGTATTGGTATCGGACAGCGTGGCGTCCAGCGGCGTGGCCTGAGCCAGGTAAGACGAGGACTCACCATCGAGCGTTGTGGCGGTACGCAACTGCGAATCGAGGTAGGAGCTATACACCCGGCGAACGTCCGCCAGGGTCGTGCCTGTGCCGATGAAGACGCTCCCGAACTGTTGCGAAGCCTTGGTGCCCTGCACGGTTTGCTGACGCGAATAACCGGCGGTGTCGACGTTGGCAATGTTGTTGCCCGTCACAGCCAAAGAGGATTGGCTAGCCGCCAGACCCGACATCCCGATATTGAGCAAACTCATGGTTAAGACCTTATGCCTTATGCCTTATAAAGGCGTGGTGGAAGCGCCCGCCGCAGCGTAGTTTTGGTAATTCGTCATCTGCTTGGCTATCTGCGAAATCTTGTTTGCGTAGTTCGGGTCGGTTGCATAACCGGCCTTTTGCAACTCACGTACAAACTGTTCCGGGTTATCGGCCGACTTCACAACATCTTGATAGCGATTATTGGATTGCAGCAAAGTCACCAGGTCATGGAAGCTGTCTTTGTACGACGCATAGGAACGGAACTCGGCCGTCTCCTTGACCATTGCACCATTCCTGAATTCGCTGGTGATCGCCCGAGCCGAATCGCCCGTCCAACTGTCACCGGCCTTGATGCCGAACAGGTTATGACTGCTGCTGCCATCCTGAGCACGCATGACCGACTTGCCCCAACCGGTTTCCAGGGCGGCCTGGGCCACCAGGTAACGCGGATCGACGCCAATGCGGGCGGCGGCTTCCTTGGCCATCGGCAGCATGGTATTGACGAATTCGTCCGCGGAACTGAACGCTTTTTTCGCCGGTGCCAAGGGGATCTGCGCCATGGCGCGTCCATAAATCTGCATCTGTCCGCTCGATGCCGAATCCGCTTGCGAGGCCAGCCAATCGCCGTTGTACAGCGGGCCGACACCGGTAGACAGGGTGGCACGTTCCGGCAACAGGTTTTTGTTGAGGGTTGCGGCGGCCGTCGTGGTACTGGTCGTGGTTGACGGCACCAGGCCGGCGAGTAGACGGTCAGCCAGTTGCGGCGGCAAGGCCAGGCGACGCTGGTTGAGCAGCGCCACGTCATTGCTATGAGGGGCGGTCGCCTGCGGTGCCTTGACCGAGCGCGAGGCCCACAACGGACGCTCGCCGTTGAGGCGCGACAACGGGCCGTTAGTGGCGACCGTACCGGCAGCCACCGGCGTCGAGGTTGCCGCGGCCTTGGCTCTCGCCGCGTCTTGCTTGGCCGCCGAATTCGCCGCCGCCTCACCTGGCGCCAGCGGTTTATTCTTCGACATCTGGCGCATCAGCACGTCGGCCAGACCAATACCGCCGCCCTGGCGAGACATGGAAACGGCCAACTGCTGATCGTACATTTCCTGGTATTGCTTGGCTGCGGGCGTGTTGAGCGGATTGTCCTTCCCCAGCGCTTCAGTGGCCGAGCGCATGGACTTGAGCATTTCACCGAGGAACAGCGACTCGAACTCCTGCGCCACCTTGCGCATGTTGCCGTCACTGTTCTTGTCGCCGACCTTGAGCTGATTCAGACGATTAAGGTCCGAATAGGAACCCGAGTCGCTCGTACTGACCAGACCGCTCTTGCGCATATCCATGGTCGCCGTCCTCAGATCACGATCAGGTCGGCTTGCAATGCGCCGGCCTGCTTCAGTGCTTCGAGGATGGCCATCAAGTCACCCGGTGCCGCGCCGACCTGGTTCACCGCACGCACGATTTCGTCGAGGGTGGTGCCAGGGCCGAACTTGAACATCGGCTTGGCTTCCTGCTGGGCATTGACCCGCGAGCGCGGCACGACCGCCGTCTGACCATTGGACAGAGGGCCGGGCTGGCTGACGATCGGGTCTTCGGTGATCGTTACGGTCAGGCTGCCGTGGGTCACGGCGGCCGGGGAAACCTTGACGTTCTGGCCAATCACGATGGTGCCGGTTCGGGAGTTGATGATGACTTTCGCCACCGCCTGACCCGGATCGACTTCGAGGTTCTCAAGGATCGACAGGTAATCGACCCGCTGGCTTGGATCGAGCGGCGCGCTGACCCGAATCGAACCGCCGTCGATGGCCTGGGCAACGCCAGGGCCGAGCATGTTGTTGATCTTGTCGACGATACGCTTGGCGGTGGTGAAGTCCGAACGGTTGAGGTTCAGGGTCAGGCTGTTGCCCTGGTTGAAACCGCTCGGCACCGAGCGCTCCACCGATGCACCACCGGGAATGCGACCGGCTGACGGAACGTTGACGGTGATCTTCGAACCGTCGCGACCTTCAGCATCGAAGCCGCCGACCACCAGGTTGCCTTGGGCGACCGCATAAACGTTGCCGTCGATACCTTTGAGCGGCGTCAGCAACAAGGTGCCGCCACGCAGACTCTTGGAGTTACCGATGGACGATACGGTGATGTCGATTTGCTGACCCGGCTTGGCAAACGCCGGCAAATCGGCACTGATCGACACCGCTGCGACGTTCTTCAACTGCACGTTGCCCGAACCCGGCGGCACCTTGATGCCGAACTGCGAGAGCATGTTGTTGAAGGTTTGCAGGGTGAACGGCGTCTGCGTCGTCTGGTCACCGGTACCGTTAAGCCCGACCACCAGGCCGTAACCGATCAATTGGTTGGAACGCACGCCCGAAATACTGGCGATATCCTTCAACCGCTCGGCTTGAGCGCCGAAGGCTGCGGACATCAGGAGCGCTGCCACCATCAGGTGTTTGAAGTTCAACATGGGGCGGGTCATCTCTTATTTCCTGGGCTGCGTTGAGGCCTGAGCGCGTGCCAGGCAAGGCGCAGGCCGCCGCCAATGGTCGTTCCCTTGGCAAGGCCTGCAACGCAGCATGGCGCGCGCTCAGGCACAACCCGGAGGGCCGGGCCTGCTTTTACGCAGGGCGGCGTTACTCGTCGTTTATTTGGAACAACCAAACTGCACTCCTCGCGCCTTGCCCTGCGTAAAAGCAGACCCGGCGCAGCCCAGGAAATAAGAGATGACCCGCCCCCCACCTAGAAAGGGAACAGCGGGCTGAGGAAGAAACGGTCGAACCAGCCTGGCTGACTCGCATCGGCAAACGAACCGGTGCCCGAGTAGGTGATGCGTGCATCGGCAATGCGCGTCGACGAAACCGTGTTATCGGTGGCGATGTCGTCGGCCCGAACCAGGCCGGCAATGCGCACCAGCTCGTCACCGGTGTTGAGGGTCATCCACTTCTCGCCGCGCACGGCGATGATGCCGTTGGGCAGCACGTCGGCGACGGTCACGGTGATCGAACCGATGAGGCTGTTGCCCTGCCCGGCCTTGCTGTCGCCCTTGGTCGCGCGGTCGCCGTTGTAGCTGGCATCCAGGGTCAGGTCGCCGCTGCCAACCGGGTTATTTACGTTGGGCGTGCTGCCGAACAATGAGGTCAGGCCAATGCTGGTCTTGCTGGTCTTGTCGATCTGGGAGTTGGCATTCTTGCTGGCCTGGGTCTTCTCGTTCAGGGTGATGGTGATGATGTCACCGACCCGGAACGCCTTGCGGTCGCCATACAGGTTCTGTTCGAAACCGGCCTGGTAGATCGAGCCATTGTTCGCGGCAGCCGGCAACGGCGTCCGCGGCAACACCGGGGCGTAGTAAGGGTCATTGGGCTTGGGCGTCGTAGGGACGCAACCCGCCAGCGCGGCGACTCCACTCAGTGCCAGAACAGATACAAAGCGATTCATGACCCTACCTCACGGTGTTGCAGGCGGCCTCATGGCCACCTCTTAGACTTGATTACAGATTCTGCGTTACGAACGAGAGCATCTGGTCGGCGGTGGAGATCACCTTGGAGTTCATCTCGTAAGCGCGCTGAGTGGTGATCATGTTGACCATCTCCTCAACGGTGCTGACGTTCGAGGTTTCCAGGGTGTTCTGCAGGGTAGTACCGAAACCGGCGAGCCCTGGCGTCCCGACTTGCGGCGCACCGCTGGCTGCGGTTTCCAGGAACAGGTTGCCACCCACCGCTTGCAGGCCGGCCGGGTTGATGAAGTCGGCGGTTTGCAAGTTGCCGATCACCTGGGATGCCGGGTTGCCGGCAACCGTGATGGACACGGTGCCATCGCGACCGACCGTAAAGGTCTGGGCATCGTTGGGGATGACAATGGCCGGTTCCAGGGCGAAGCCGCTGGCGTTCACGATCTGGCCTTTGGAGTCCAGATGAAACGTACCGTCACGGGTGTAGGCCGTGGTGCCGTCCGGCTGCAGAATCTGGAAGAAACCGCGACCGTCAACGGCCATGTCGAGTGGCTGCTCAGTGGTTTGCAGGCTACCGGCGGTGAAGTTCTTCTGGGTGCCGACGATGCGCACACCAGTACCCAATTGCAAACCCGACGGCAGTTCACTGTCCTGGGTCGATTGAGCGCCTGGCTGGCGTTTGATCTGGTAGAGCAAGTCCTGGAACTCGGCACGGTCACGTTTGAAACCCGTAGTCGACACGTTTGCCAGGTTGTTGGAAATGGTCGTCAGGTTAGTGTCCTGGGCGGACAGACCTGTTTTGGCAACCCATAGAGCCGGAAGCATTCGATTCTCCTCGTGCGCCGTTTTTACGGCGCGACGTTCTGATAATTAGCTGATCTGCAAGACCCGAGCCATGGCCTGGTCATCGTCTTTGGCGGTGTTCATCATCTTGATGTGCAGTTCGAACTGCTTCGACAAGGCCAGCACCGAGGTCATTTCTTCCACGGCATTGACGTTGCTTGACTCGAGGAAACCGGAGATCAGTTTGACGCCGGAATCGGCTTGCGCCGGCTTGCCGTCCTTGGTGTGGATCGAGCCGTCCAGCCCCTTGGTCATGTTTTTGAAGTCAGGGTTGACCAGTTTGATACGGTCGACTTCGGCCATCACGCTAGGGCCTTCGCCCATCGAACGAATGCTGATGGTGCCGTCCTCGCCCACTTCGATTTGCTGCTCGGGCGGCACGGCAATCGGCCCGCCATTGCCGATCACCGGCATACCGTTGCCGGCACGCAGCACGCCCAGGGCGTCAACGTTAAGGCTGCCGGTACGCACATAGCTTTCGCCGCCGCCGGGGTTCTGCACCGCCAGCCAGCCACTGCCTTGAACGGCGACATCGAGGTCGCGACCGGTTTGCACCAAGGCGCCCGGGGAGAAGTCGGTGGCTGGACGTTCGGACATGGCAAACGCCCGCGCCGGAAAGCTGTCACCAAACACCGGCATCGAACGCGCCTGCTCCAGGTCTTTCTGGAAGCCGTTCGTGGAGATGTTCGCGAGGTTGTTGGCATGTGCCTTCTGCGCCAGTGCATTCTGGCTGGCGCCGGTCATTGCCACATAAAGGTACTTGTCCACACTCTTTCCTCTGCATGCCGGACGTTTGCCGCCCACTGCTGTACTGCTCAGCCATAAGCAATTTGCAGACCAACTTTTTTTTGGCGGTACGGGGCCCGGCAAACAAAGGACTTGCCGCGTTCAGGATGGATTTTAGGATTGTGTCAAAGACGAAAAACCGGCGGTGTTATGCCGGTGAGAGGCAACTACCAGCCTCTTGTAGTTCGTAGCAGCTGCCGAGCACCGCGAGGCTGCGTTCGGCGGCGAAGCCGTTGTGAGATCAGACACTGCGGTGTGTCAGGAAAATCCTGGATGCAGGGTTTGCGACGGCTTCGCCGCCGAACGCAGCCTCGCGGTGCTCGGCAGCTGCTACGGGGCTATGTGCTGCCGGGTTCTTTGCCGACTTCATACTCGCGCAGCTTGTTGGCGATGGTGGTATGCGAAACCCCCAACCGCTTACCCAATTGGCGACTGCTGGGGTGCTCCGAATACAAGCGCTCCAGCACCGCCTTCTCGAACCGCCCGACGATCGCATCCAGCCCGCCCTCGAGCGAAAAATCGCCAAGCGGCTGACGCACGCCGTAGTCCGGCAAACGAATATGCTCCGCCTTGACAGTCCCGCCGTCGCACAGGGAAACCGCCTGGAACAGCACGTTTTCCAGCTGCCGCACATTGCCCGGCCAGTGGTAGTGACTGAGCCGTTCCATCGCCGCCGGCGCCAGTTTCGGCAGCGGACAACCGATCTGC
This sequence comes from Pseudomonas sp. IT-P253, assembly GCF_949768125.1. Lineage (NCBI taxonomy): Bacteria > Pseudomonadati > Pseudomonadota > Gammaproteobacteria > Pseudomonadales > Pseudomonadaceae > Pseudomonas > Pseudomonas sp. IT-P253. The sequence continues at coordinate 131,363 of NZ_CATKPT010000003.1, forward strand.
CGACTGGCCTGATCGAGGAAGTGCTCCACCAGCGGTGTCAAACCGTCGAGGCATTCACGCAACGGCGGAATGTGCAACGACAGCACGTTCAAGCGGTGATACAAATCCTGGCGAAACTCCCCGCGCGCGCACAACTCGGAAAGATCGACCTGCGTCGCACAGATCACTCGCACATCCAGATAAACCTCTTCATCACTGCCCACGCGACGGAAGCATCCGTCCTGCAGGAAGCGCAGCAGTTTTACCTGCAGGCGCGGGCTCATTTCCCCAACTCCATCGAGAAACAGCGTACCGCCGGCCGTCAGCTCCAGCAGCCCGAGCTTGCCCTCGGCCCGCGCCCCTTCGAAGGCGCCGGGGCCGTAGCCAAACAACTCGGTCTCGGCCATGGATTCCGGCAAGCCGGCGCAATTAAGCGCCATTAACGGCGACTGCCCGCGCGGACTGGCCAGGTGACAGGCTCGCGCCAGCAACTCTTTGCCGGTACCGGTTTCACCTTCTATCAATAGCGGCGCATCCAGCGGCGCCATACGTCGGGCTTCGCGCACCACGGCGGCCATCACTTTCGAACTTTGAAAGATACTGTCGAACCCGCGCAGTTCCTGCTTGCGCACGTTATAGATGCGCTCCCCCACCCGATCGGCGCGGTGCAGCGTCAAGACCGCGCCAGCCATGGCCTCGCTGTCGTCATGCTCCGACTGCAGCGGCGCGATATCGGCGAGAAACACGTCACCCTTGACCTTGACCCGCAACCCGTTGATCCGCGATTTATTGGCGCGCACCAACTCCGGCAGGTCGAAATCCTCGGCGTACCGCGACAGCGGAATCCCCGGCACCTCGTCCACCCGCACGCCGAGCAACTGCGCCGCCGCGCGGTTGGCCGCGACGATGGAGCCGCCCATGTCGATCGATAGCACTGGGAACTCCAATGCGCCGAGCAGGGCATTGAGCTCCATGTGCCGGCGCTCACTGGGCATAAGTCCTACGCGCTTGACGCCAAAAACTCCCGCAATGGCTTCGAACTTCGGACGCAGCGCCTGAAACTGAATGTTGATCAGGTTCGGGCAATGCAGGTAAATCGCGTTGCCATGCTCGCCCCCCACTTCGCCGCGAGCAACGTTGATCCCGTACTCCACCAGCAAGTTGAGAATGTCGCGCAGGATGCCGATGCGGTTCTGGCAGTGGACTTTGATACGCATATAAAGGCCCGAAAAAACGGTGAATGTGGTTGATGCCAGACACGGAACCTGTGGGAGCGAGCCTGCTCGCGAAAGCGGTCTGTCTGATACATCAATGCTGGATGTGCCGACGCTTTCGCGAGCAGGCTCGCTCCCACAGGGTGATTTTTCTGCTGGAGCGCTCAGATAGTCGTCAAGATTATGTGACAGGGTTGAGCCTTTTCAAACCCCGAAATCTCAATACCTACGCGACAGCCGACGAAGCGTAACGAAAACTTTACGAAAAGCGGGAATTTTTCCTACAAGTAATGAGGAACACCTGCTGCAACCTCGCGACGCTTGAGGTATTTCTAAGTCCATAGCAGGACATAACAAGAATGAAATCCCCTAGCAGGAGAGCAGCATGAAGCAGACGCAATACGTGGCTCGCGAGCCCGATGCGCAAGGTTTTATCGACTACCCCGCCGAAGAACACGCGGTGTGGAACACGCTGATCACTCGCCAACTGAAAGTGATCGAAGGGCGTGCGTGCCAGGAATACCTGGACGGTATCGAAAAACTCGGTCTGCCCCACGACCGCATTCCGCAACTCGGCGAAATCAACAAAGTCCTCGGTGAAACCACCGGTTGGCAAGTTGCCCGAGTCCCGGCACTGATTCCCTTCCAGACCTTTTTTGAATTGCTCGCCAACAAGCAGTTTCCCGTGGCGACGTTTATTCGTACCCGCGAAGAGCTGGATTACCTGCAAGAGCCGGACATTTTCCACGAGATCTTTGGCCACTGTCCGTTGCTGACCAATCCCTGGTTTGCCGAATTCACCCACACCTACGGCAAACTTGGCCTACAGGCTTCGAAGGAAGAACGCGTGTACCTGGCGCGCCTGTACTGGATGACCATCGAATTCGGCCTGGTGGATACCCCGCAAGGTCGGCGCATTTACGGTGGCGGTATCTTGTCTTCACCGAAAGAAACCGTTTATTGCTTGTCGGACGAACCAGAACACCAGGCCTTCGATCCGCTGGAATGCATGCGCACGCCTTACCGCATCGACATCCTGCAACCGCTTTACTTTGTCTTGCCGAACCTCAAGCGTCTGTTCGACCTGGCCCACGAAGACATCATGGGCATGGTCAAACAAGGTATGCAGCTGGGGTTGCACACACCCAAATTTCCGCCAAAACCAAAAGCTGCGTGATCCGCGACTTTTACGATCAAGTGAGTCTGTCCGGAACCGACGCTTTGCTTTAGCGTGGTGACTCTGACGGCCGATTTTCAATCATTCGATTTCAGGAACCCATCATGTCCACATTGAACCAAGCCCATTGCGAAGCCTGCCAGGCCGGCGCCCCTCAAGTCAGCGACGAAGAACTGCCGGTCCTGATCAAGCAGATCCCTGACTGGAACATCGAAGTTCGCGACGGCGTGATGCAGCTGGAAAAAATTTTCCTGTTCAAAAACTTCAAACACGCACTGGCGTTCACCAACGCCGTCGGTGAAATCTCCGAGGCCGAAGGTCATCACCCTGGCCTTCTGACCGAGTGGGGCAAAGTTACCGTGACCTGGTGGAGCCACTCCATCAAGGGCCTGCACCGCAACGACTTCATCATGGCCGCGCGCACTGACGAAGTGGCCAAGGATGCCGAGGGCCGCAAATAATGCATTTCGACGCCATCGGCCGGGTGCCCGGCGACCCGATCCTCGGTCTGATGGAGGCCTATGCGCAGGACCCAAACCCGCGCAAGTTTGACCTCGGCGTGGGCGTCTACAAAGACGCCCAAGGCCTGACACCGATTCCTCAAGCGGTGAAACTCGCCGAGGCGCGCCTGGTGGATCGTCAAGCCACCAAGACCTACATCGGCGGTCATGGCGAGCCGGCGTTCGGCAAGGTCGTCAATGAACTGGTGCTGGGCGTCGGTTCGGCGCTGATTGCCGAACAACGTGCCGGCGTCACCCAAACCCCGGGCGGCACTGGCGCGCTACGCTTGAGCGCGGATTTCATCGCGCAATGCCTGCCCGGCCGCGGCGTGTGGCTGAGCAACCCGACCTGGCCGATTCACGAAACCATCTTCGCGGCAGCCGGGGTCAAGGTCAGTCATTACCCGTATGTCGGCAGCGACAACCGTCTCGACGTCGACGGGATGCTGGCGGTGCTCAACGAAGTGCCAAAGGGCGATGTGGTGCTGCTGCACGCCTGCTGCCACAACCCGACCGGTTTCGATCTGTCCCATGATGACTGGCGCCGAGTGCTGGAGGTGGTACGTCGCCGTGATCTGCTGCCGCTGATCGACTTCGCTTATCAGGGCTTCGGTGACGGTCTGGAACAGGATGCCTGGTCGACCCGGCTGTTCGCCGCCGAACTGCCGGAAGTGTTGATCACCAGTTCCTGCTCGAAGAACTTCGGGCTGTACCGGGACCGCACTGGCGCGCTGATTGTCTGCGCGAAAACCGCCGACAAACTGGTGGATATCCGCAGTCAACTGGCCAACATTGCGCGCAATCTGTGGTCGACGCCACCGGACCACGGGGCTGCCGTGGTAGCGACCATCCTGGGCGATCCGGCGCTCAAAAGCCTCTGGGCCGATGAAGTGGAAGCCATGCGCTTGCGCATCGCCCAACTGCGTAGCGGCCTGGTGGAAGCCCTTGAGCCCCACGGCTTGCGCGAGCGCTTTGCGCACATTGGCGTGCAACGCGGGATGTTTTCCTACACTGGCTTGACGCCGGAGCAGGTCAAGCAGCTGCGTGATCATCACAGCGTTTACATGGTGGGCACTGGACGGGCGAACGTGGCCGGGATTGATGCGACGCGTCTGGATCTGTTGGCCGAGGCCATCGCCGCAGTCTGCAAATAAACCTGTAGGAGCGAGCTTGCTCGCGAAGGAGTATCAACTCCTTAGCGGGCAAGCTCGGGGCTAC
>NZ_CATKPT010000004.1:0-132218 GCF_949768125.1 Pseudomonas sp. IT-P253
CACCGTCACCATCGACGTCAACAACAGCTGCCTGGCCACCGGTAGTAACGTCGTTCCTAACTCGCCGCCGGTGGCGGTCGCTGACCACGTCATCACCAACGTGCTGTCGGGCACTCTCGTGGTGCCGGGTGAGTTGCTGCTGACCAACGACACCGACGTTAATGGCGATCCGCTGACAGCGACGCCGACCACGTTCAATACCGGTTGGGTGGCCAAAGGCGCGGACTTCACCGGCACCGGCGTGCTCCCATTCGCCGGCAGGGGCAACATCGCCGACAACCAGGTACAGGCCGATGTGCGCAACTTGTTTGCTGCCAATACCGCTGCGATGACGGCGGTGCTGGTGGTCAGTGGCTACCTGGGCGCGGTCAATCATGCGACCGCCAACGATGAAGACCTCATCACCGTAAATCTGAAACAAGGTGAAACCCTCAATCTGGACCACGACCTGGGGGCCGGCCAAATCAACATGGAGTACTCGCTCAACGGCGGTGCGTTCGTCACCATCCCGGACGGAGGGACCATCACGGCGCAGGCTGATGGGACCTACCAGATTCACCTCACCAACATCACCGACCCCAGTGGCAACGACGCCAAGGGCGCCGAAGACTACCAACTGACCATGACCGTCAACTACGCCGGGGCTCACGACCTCGCCCCGGACGCCCACGGCACCTACACTGCCAATGACAACCATGGCGGCAGCGACACGGCGAACGTAACCATCAGCTATCAGGACGGCCACACCCTCACCGGCACCTCGGGTGATGACATCCTGGTGGCCGGCACCGGCAACAACATCATCAATGCCGGCGACGGCAACGATGTGCTCACTGCCGGCTCAGGCAACAATGAACTGCACGGCGGTGCCGGCAATGACTTGCTGTTCAGTGGCCCGGGCAACGACCTGCTCGACGGCGGAACCGGCATCGACACCGCCAGCTACGCCCATGCCACGGCGGGCGTCACCGTCGATCTGAGCCTGCTCACCGCGCAAAACACCCTTGGCGCCGGCACCGATACCTTGACCGGGATTGAAAACCTCACCGGCTCCAACTTCAACGACACCCTCACCGGAGATAACAACAACAACATCATCGATGGTGGTTTGGGCAACGACATACTCAAGGGCGGGGGCGGCGATGACCTACTGATAGGCGGTCTTGGCGACAACACCCTCACCGGCGGCAGTGGCGCCGACACCTTCCAGTGGCGCCAAGGCAACAGCGGTCATGACGTGGTCACCGACTTTACCCCGGGCACCGACAAACTCGACCTCTCGCAGCTGCTGCAAGGTGAGAACAACACCGCGGCCTCGCTGGATGACTACCTGCACTTCAAAGTCACCGGCAGCGGCGCGACGCTGGTCACCAGCATCGACGTCAGCAGTATGGCCGGTGCCGCGCCGAATCAGACTATCGACCTTGCAGGTGTGAACCTGGCCAGCCATTACGGCGTCACGCCGGGGGCTGGCGGGGTGATTGCGGGGGGGCATGACACGGCGACGATCATCACCGGGATGCTCAATGACCATTCGCTGAAGGTCGATACGGTGTGATCTGAAACGACAAATCCCGCCATTCCGATAATAGGAATGGCGGGATTTTGTCTGGTGAGAGGTGGGTTGATATGGGTGATGTATGCCTGTTTCGCCGACTTGCTCTCGAAGAACGATAACGCGGTCAATCTGATAAAATCACATCGGCTCAGGTGGCCCGATCAAACTGCCCATCACCCCAAACAATCCCAATGCCTTGATCACCTCCAGCTCCCCTTTGGTCTCGACCATCTCCGCAATCAGCGGCAAATCAATGCTGTTGGTCGCCCTGAAGATCGCGTCGATGAACAGCCGTTTGTCACTGAACTGGTCGATGGCACGGATATAGGTGCCGTCGATTTTCAGGTACGCCAGCCCCAGTTGAGTCAGGTTGCCGATCTGGCTGAAGCTGCCCCCAAAATGTTGCAGGCCGATGTGGTATCCCGTTTGGAGCAGGCTGTGGCTCAGACGCTGGAGCTCTTCAGGGGGGGGCAGTTGGCGTTCGTCTATTTCCAGTGTCAGCAGGGGCCCCAGTTCGGGCAGTGATTGGAGCAACTCCAAGATGTGTTGCAGCTGTGCGTGATCGCGCAGGGTGCTGCCCGACAGGCTTAACGCCAGCGGCCAACGATTGACGACGAGGTAATCGAGGGTGGCTTCGAGCATCGCCCGGTCGAATCGCGCCGACCAACCCAGGCGCTCGATCCATGGCAGGAAATGCCCGGCGGCAATCGCTTCGCCCTGAGGATTGAGCAGGCGCGCGAGGACTTTGTGATGCAGCACCTGACTGGTATCGGCGCACTGCACGACGGGTTGGAAATACAGCTGCATTTTGCCGTGGGTCAGCGCGTCGTCGATCCAGTTGCTCCAGTCGAGTTGGGCCGAGGTTGGCGTGGTGTCGAAATGTTCCAGATGTATCCAAGGCCGCTCAGAGTGTTGCCGGGCCTGGGTCAGTGCCTGATCGAGGCGCAGTAGCACATGACTGGCCGGTTCGCCGGGGTGGTAGGCGACGATGCCCAGATGCGCCACCGGCATGCAATCGCTGGCGCCGGTCAGGCGCAGGTTTTCCAGAGTCGCGCTGATTTCGCACGCCAGGCGCACGGAGTCTGCGCTATCCAGGCCTGGTGTCAGCAGGCTGAATTCGCCGCCGCGATTGCGCGCCGGCAGCCAGGTGCGACGCTCCGGCAGTTGGGTCAGGCGCTTGAGCAGTTCGCCCACGGTCCTGATCAGCGCGTCGGTGCGCTGGCCGCCCATTCGCTGGTTGAGGCCGATCAGATCGTTGATCCGCAGCATCAGCAAATGGCCGTCGCTGCTTTGTTCGCTGATCAGCAGTTGATCGGCCAGTTGCTCATCCAGCAAGCGCCGATTGGCCAGCCCGGTGAGACTGTCCTGATAGGACTCGGCGCGTAGTTTTTCACTGCGTGCCGCCTCTTCGGCGTACAGCGCTTTGAGCTTCTCGACCATTTGGTTCATCGCCAGCACCACCCTCCTTAATTCGGGTGTGCGTGGCAGTTTTGGCACGCTCAAAAACTCGCGTTTGCTGATGGCTTCAGCCTGTTTGACCATCCTGTCGAGCGGGCGCAATTGCCGGCGCAACAGCCAGCCACCGAACGCTGCGCTGAGCAATCCGCACAGCAATAACCAGATCAGACTGCCAAGGGTGCTGTCCCAAAGTTTAGCCAGTGCGAACTGCGGATTGCTCAACACTTCGACCCGCGCGACTTGTTCCCAGCCACGCGTGATTAACGCATCGCCACCTACCGGGTGCAGGTTGACGAGACTCTCGAACCAGCCAGGGACAGCTTCCAGTCGCGTCGGCGCGGTGCGCTCCACCAGCACCTGGTCATCCACGATGTTGACGACACGGATACTGTTGAAATAACCGCTGTCGAAAATCGAGCTGACCATCAACTCGATCATCGCCGGGTCGTCGATTTGTGCGGTCAACGACAAACCCAGGGCAGTGGCGGCGTCCTGGGCGTGGGAGCGGAGTTGGCCGACCGTCTGGTCGCGGGTACTTTCCAGGCTGATAAAAAAACTGCCGCTGAACGCCACCAGCAAGAACAGGCAAATAGCGAGAAACAATTGTTTGCGCAGTGACATACATGCTCCTTGCCGTGATGCTAGCCATCGCCTACGGAGAATCCTTCGGCCTGCATCTTTTTCAGTACGTCTTGCCAGCGCGACAGTTTTTTCAAGTCGCTGCTGCGTTTTTCGCCATGGGCGCCTGGCATGTACAGGCCTTCAGCGTTGAAGGCGTACACCGGTAACAGGTCTTTGCGTTGGGAGGCAGGGCGGATTTCGCCGAACAAGTTGTCCAGCACCAGCGGATCGGCCGTTGGGCTGTTGTAGAAGGTCAGCACCATGTGCGCCTGGTTCTGGGGCAGGGCTTTGACGTAGGTGATGCGCAGTTTCTCGCTGGGAATCCCGAGGTGGCGCAAGCTGAAATATTTCGCCAGGGCGAAGTTCTCGCAATCGGCAGCCCCCTTGATCAGGGATTCGACGGGCGTGGCCCAGTATTCGGTCTGATACCAGATGTGGGTGTCATCCTCAAACCTCAACTGCTGGTTGAAGAAGCGATTGACCGCGATCAGTTGCTCGCGCTCAGGCGCGTTGACTTCGCCTTGCAGCATTTGATTCCAGGCCTCGATTCGTCCCCGTCCCGGACCGAGAGAGCCGTAGCGTTGTTCGGCCGTTTGCAGAATCTGCGTAAAGGACCAGCTAGCCCAGGCACTGCTTACCCCGGACAACAGCAAATTTGTCAGCAGCAGCCATCCGCCGAGCCGAAGTCGGGAGCTTGACCATCCTGGACTACGCAGGCGGCGGGGCATGTTGGGTTGCTCGGGTGCAGAGTTTGAAGTCTAGGCGGTGTTTTCAGGAAGGGAGGGTTGGTCGTCGGTTTGGTACGCGGACTGATCCGTTCAGCCACCTCGACTCTGTAGCAGCAGGCTTCGCCAGCTGCTACAGGGATCGGGGTGTTTTCAGGGTCTTTTGTCGAAGGATGTAGATTGTTACCAACACGGCGCTGGTCAACATGAATCCGCGTGCCCAGGGCAGGGGTACGAGGTAGCAGGAGAACAGGATGCTCGCCCACATCAGCCCGATGGCGTAGACCTTGCCCCTGAGCGGGATGCCGTTGCCGTCGAGGTAGTTGCCAATCCACGGGCCCAGCCGTGGATGCTCCACCAGCCACTGATAAAACCGCGGCGAACTGCGGGCGAAGCAGGCAGCCGCCAGCAGCAGGAAGGGCGTGGTGGGCAACACCGGCAGGAAAATCCCGATCACCCCCAGCGCTACGCTCAGCCAGCCGATGGCCTGCAGCACGTAACGCAACATCAGGGAGCGGTTGCCTATGGGGTTATCCATAGGCAAATCTTAGTGGTGACGTGGCTTGAGGATCGCCGGTTTTTCGTCTGGCGCGTTGCACAGCAAGTACAGTGCGGTCAGGGCTTCCGGGATTTGTACGATCATGTCGTCCATCAGATTGGCATCGGCCGCGATGTCGGAGAATTCTGGCTGCTCGTCGAACAGGCCCGAACCGACCATGATCGGCAGCAGCATTTCGCTGACTTCGTCTTCGGCGGTTTCGAACCAGGCTGCTTCGCGCAGGAACACGCCTTCCATGAAACCGATGCACCAGCCGCGCAGGTCGGAGTCATCCGGCTCTTCGCCCAGGTCCAGGTCGCATGGCAGCTCGAACTCTTCATCGGAGGCCAGTTGGCGAGCGATGTGAGCCTTCAGGGCCAATAGGGTGGATTCAATCGCTTCACGTTCGGTGTCGTCGGCGTAATGCGGCTCTTCAGCGAAGAGGGCATCGATCCATTCACGGTCGGGAACGATTTCGGAACAGATCGATAGCGCAGTGAGGTAGCCGTGGGCGGCCACGTAGTCCAGCGCCTCGTCATGCAGTTCGTCGGCGTCGAGGAAGACTTGCAGGCGGGTTAGTTGCTCAGCGAAGGACATTAAAGGGCTACCTTGGGAATTAAACAGATGCGCGAATTCTAGGCCTTCTTGAGCGCTCAGGCCAGCCGCGCGGGATATTTGCACCCTTGTGGCCTCGCGGAACACCGCAATCCCTGTAGGAGCGAGCTTGCTCGCGATGACTGAGTGTCAGCCACCATGAATGTTGAATGTGCCGCCGCCATCGCGAGCAAGCTCGCTCCCACAGGTTCTCTATTGTATTGGCGTACGTGTGTCTTCTCAGTGGCGCCCTTTGCCGGACAGCGCTCGGGTATACTCCCGCGTTTTGTGATGCCCTGCTGGCGTCGCGGCTGAAATGTGAAGCGTCATGCAATGTGCACTTACGATTTGTCAGTGCAACCTGCGTGGTTCTGAACCAGTCTTGCAGGGATGTTTCGGTGATTTTTGGAGTTTTTATGCTCGAACAGGCTCAACGCGTCCTCAAGGACATCTTCGGCTACGACAGTTTCCGTGGCCGTCAGGGTGCGATCATTGAGCGCGTGGCCAGTGGCGGCGACGCCCTGGTATTGATGCCTACCGGTGGCGGCAAGTCATTGTGCTTCCAGGTGCCGGCGCTGTTGCGTGAAGGCCTGGCGGTGGTGGTGTCGCCGCTGATCGCCTTGATGGACGACCAGGTCGCCACCCTCGAAGAGCTGGGCGTCGCTGCGGCTGCGTTGAACTCCACGCTGAGCGCCGAGCAGCAACGCGACCTCGCTGCGCGGATCAAGCGTGGCGAAGTGAAAATGCTCTATCTGGCGCCTGAGCGTCTGGTGCAGCCGCGGATGCTGGCCTTCCTGCAAAGCCTTGAAATTTCCCTGTTCGCCATCGACGAAGCGCATTGCGTATCCCAATGGGGCCACGACTTCCGCCGCGAATACCTGCAACTGGGTCAGTTGGCGGAATTGTTCCCCAACGTGCCGCGTATCGCCCTGACCGCCACCGCCGACAAGCGCACCCGCGAAGAAATCGTCGATCGCCTGCATTTGCAGGACGCCGAACGCTTCCTCTCGAGTTTCGACCGGCCGAACATTTTTTATCGCATCGTGCCCAAAGAGCAGCCGCGCAAGCAGTTGCTGGCGTTCCTCGCGGAGCGGCGCAGCGATGCCGGTATCGTCTATTGCCTGTCGCGCAAGAAAGTCGACGAAGTCGCGGTGTTCCTCAGTGAGCAAGGTTTCCCGGCGCTGCCGTACCACGCGGGCCTGCCCAACGACACCCGCGCGCATCACCAGAAGCGCTTCCTCAACGAGGAAGGGCTGATCATGGTCGCTACCGTGGCGTTCGGTATGGGCATCGACAAACCTAACGTGCGTTTTGTCGCGCACCTGGATTTGCCGAAATCCCTTGAGGCCTATTACCAGGAAACCGGTCGCGGCGGCCGTGACGGTCTGCCGGCGGATGCCTGGATGGCCTACGGCCTGCAAGACGTGGTGATGCTCAAGCAAATGCTGCAAAACTCCGAAGGCGACGAGCGCCACAAACGTCTGGAACAGCACAAGCTCGACGCCATGCTCTCGCTCTGCGAAGAGACCCGCTGCCGTCGTCAGACGCTGCTGGCCTACTTCGACGAAGACATGCCCGAGCCGTGCGGCCACTGCGACAACTGTGTCGATGGCGTACAGACCTGGGACGCCACCGAGCCGGCCCGTCAGGCGCTCTCGGCGATCTACCGCACCGGCCAGCGCTATGGCGTGGGGCATTTGGTGGACGTGCTGCTGGGCAAGGACAACGAAAAAGTCCGCAACTTTGGTCATCAGCATCTGTCGGTCTTCGGCGTCGGCAAGGCGATGGGGGAGAGCGAATGGCGGTCTCTGTTCCGACAGCTGGTGGCTCGTGGTCTGGCGGATATCGACCTTGAAGGCTACGGAGGCCTGCGTCTGAGCGATACGTGCCGGCCGCTGCTCAAGGGCGAAGTGACCCTGGAACTGCGCCGCGACCTCAAGCCGCAAACCACTGCGAAAAGCAGCAAGAGCCAGGCGAGTCAGTTGGTCCGCGGCGAAGAGCGCGAACAGTGGGAAGCCTTGCGCGCGCTGCGTCGCAAACTCGCCGAAGAGCACGGCGTGCCGCCTTATGTCATCTTCCCCGATTCGACATTGCTGGAAATGCTCCGCAGTCAGCCGACCTCGCTGGCGGAAATGGCCACGGTCAGCGGCGTCGGCGCGCGCAAGCTGGAGCGTTACGGCGAGGCTTTCCTCGAAGTGCTTGGCGGCCAGGTCGAGGCGCCAAAAGTGGTGGCCGATGTGCGCCACGAACTGATTACCCTGGCGCGGGCTGGCATGACACCGCTGCAAATCGCCGGTCAGCTGCAATGTTCGGAAAAGAACGTTTACACGATGCTGGCCGAGGCGATTGGCAAGCAGCAATTGTCGTTGGAACAGGCACTGGACCTGCCTGAAGACTTGATGGGGGAAATCCAGGACGCATTCCTCGACGGTGAGGGCGAGTTGCCGCCGGTTGCGGAGATTGCCTCACTGTTCGCCGGTCGAGTGCCGGAGGGTGTTTTGTACTGTGTCCGGGCGGCGCTACAGTCCGAATTCGAGATATGAGTCAACTGATTCGTTGATGTAACGATTCATCACAGGGCAAACCTTGCCTCCAGCCGACGGCCATGCTTAGCTGACTAATAATTAGTTTTTCTCTATTTCAGTCTGACCATGAGTTTTTTATGCCGTTAACCGATCAACACCGCTTTGGCATGCAACTGGCCCAGATGTCGCGCGGCTGGCGTGCCGAACTGGACCGCCGGCTGGCCGGCCTCGGGCTGTCCCAGGCACGCTGGCTGGTACTGCTGCACCTGGCGCGATTCGACGAAGCTCCGACCCAGCGTGAACTGGCGCAAAGCGTTGGCGTTGAAGGGCCGACCCTGGCCCGCCTGCTCGACAGCCTAGAAGCCCAAGGCCTGGTGCAACGCCAATCGGTGCTGGAAGACCGCCGCGCGAAAAAAATCGTTCTCTGTACCCCGGCACGTCCTCTGATCGAACAAATTGAAACCATTGCCACCCAGCTGCGCCATGAGCTGTTCGAAGGCGTTGATGAGGCGGATTTGAAGACCTGCATGCGGGTTCACGGGCACATCCTGGCCAACCTGGAAAAGCCTTGAGGCATAACCGCACGCCAGGTCTTTAGAGAGACCCCGTTGGGCAGACTATAAAGAACTACCAGGCAATATCGTGTTCGTAACGGATGTGCGAACACGCACAGGTTGGTTCTGGTTATCTAAGGGATGCTCATGCTCGAGAGTTGGCACGTTGTATTGCGGTGTTGCGCCAGGCTGCTGCTGGTCGGTGGTGCTGTCACTTACTCGGCATTGACGCCCGCGTTGGGCCTGGGTGATATCACCCTGCATTCCGCGCTGAATCAGCCGTTACGTGCCGATATCGCCCTGGTCGATACGGCGGGGCTGGAGGAGGGCGAACTGTCGGTCAAACTGGCAACGGCGGAGGAGTTCAGCCGCGCCGGTGTCGACCGGGTGTTCTTCCTCAACGATCTGAAGTTCACACCGATTCTGCGGGGTAACCGCAGCCTGATCCGGGTGAGCTCCAACAAACCGGTCAATGAACCGTTCCTGAATTTCCTCGTGCAGCTCAATCAGCCTAATGGGCGTTTGCTGCGTGAGTACACAGTGCTTATCGATCTGCCGGGCGCGCCGGGGATTGATCCGGTCGCTGACGAGCCGATTACCCGTTCCCAGTCTTCTGCATTCCCGACGGTCGAACCGGCCGTTGCGCCGGTACCTGCGCCGAAGAGCAAGACGCCGGCAACCCCACGGGTTGATGAACCTGCCCCCGTGCCGGGGGTTGATCCCCTTGCCGAGCAACTGGCCGCCAGCGTGCTGCAGAACCGGCAGCTACAAACAACCATTGATGAGCTGAAGGCGACGGTTCAGGGTCAGGGCGAGCAGATCGCCGGCCAGAAAAAACAGGTCACCGACCTGCACACTCAATTGGCAGAAATTAAACAGGCACCAGCGGTGACGCCGGTAGCCATTGCGCCAGTGCCCGCTCCCGTTGTCGAAGAGGCCGAAGCGAGCCACTGGTCGCTGATTTTCGGGTTGTTGGCGCTGGTCTGTTTGTTATTGCTGGGGCTGTTTATCCGTCGCCACCGACAGCAGGTTCAGACGCTGCCCGAACCTGCACCCGAACTGCCAGCGCGGCATCAGCCGGAACTGCCGGCATTGAACAGTGTGGTGTCTTTGGCTGCCACAGCGACCTTCGTGCCCCCTGATGCTGCGACAAACGAACCGGCGCCCATCGATGAATTCCAGTTGAACCTGGATGACCTGTCGATGGATTCGAGTTGGGACCCGATCAGCCCCTTCGAAAACACCTCGTCCGCCGTCCTGGACGATCATTTTCTCAACGATTTCACCTATCCCGGCGAGTCGCTGGCGCTTGAACCATTGAGCCTGGCGCCGGCGGAGCCCTGCAGCGCCGGCAAACGGGAGCAAGTGCAGAACTGCATCGATGACGGCAACCTGGACAGCGCCATCGAGTTACTCAAGGATGGTAACGAACCGCTCAAGCAGACCGCCCGGAATCTGTTGGCCGGGCTATCATAGCGACGCCCTCGGACTCAGGAGCTTCGCCGATCATGACTGCACGCAAACCGGAAATCGTCATCACTTATTGCACGCAATGCCAGTGGCTATTGCGTGCGGCCTGGCTGGCCCAGGAACTGCTCAGCACCTTCGGTGACGACTTGGGCAAGGTCTCCCTGGTGCCCGGCACTGGTGGGGTCTTTCACATTTTCTGTGACGATGTGCAGATCTGGGAGCGCAAAACCGACGGTGGTTTTCCAGAAGCCAAGGCGCTCAAGCAGCGGGTCCGTGATCAGATCGATCCGGACCGCAACCTTGGACATAACGACCGCACTCAATGAGACGCGGCTTCTGCGGCGACGATCTTCTTGCTAGAACCACCCGACAAGTTGCTGGACACTACGATTGCCACGATGATCAACGCGCCGCCCATCAGCATGCGTAGTGTCGGATTTTCATTGAACAGCAGCCAGGCCACGGTAATGCCATACACCGGCTCCAGGGCGAACACCACGGCGGCTGTCCGCGCCTTGATTACTGCCAGGCTGGCGACGAACAGGCTGTGAGCGACGGCGGTGCAGAACACCCCGAGCAGACCAATCCACAGCCAGTCGAGGGCGCGCACTTCGTTCAGCTGTGGTGCCGCCGCCGGCAGCAGGCACAGCGCGACGACTACGTTCTGACACAGCGCGGCCTGTACCGGCGCAACTCGCCCGGAGCTGGCACGGTTGGTCAGCGATAGCAGGGCGAACAGCAAACCTGATCCCACCGCCCATAGCAGACCGGTGGTGGCGCTGCTGGCCATGTCGAAGTCAGGCGTCACCAGCACCAGCCCGACAGTCACCAGTACCACCAGCAGGATTTCGTTGGCGCGAATGCGTTCGCGGAAGATCAGCCCTTCGAGGATCACGGTAAATGCCGGAAAACTGGCAAAACCCAAGGTGGCGATCGCCACGCCGGCGACTTTTACGGCAATGAAAAAGCTCACCCAATGCCCGGCCAGCAGCAAGCCACTGAGCAACAGCCGGCGCCAGTCCACGGCTTCGAGTTTCTGCCAGCGTGTATGGCCGGCGAACCGCGCGAAAACTGCCAGCGCCAGCACCGCGAACGCGGCACGACCGAAGACGATGACGGCGGGGGAGGCGGCAGCGAGTTTGCCGAACACACCGGTCAGGCCGAACATCAGTGCGCCAATATGCAGGGCGCCAAGGGCGGTACGGGGAGTCATTGCAATCCTTGATAAACGTATAAAACCCGGGCCGACAGACACCGTCACCCCTGTAGCAGCTGGCGAAGCCTGCGTTCGGCTGCGAAGCAGTCGTAAGGTGTATCTGAAAGACCGCGGTGCCTGTGATTACGACTGCTTCGTCCGAACGCAGGCTTCGCCAGCTGCTACATTTAATCGCGCAACGCTCAGCTACGTCTGTCGTCAGGCTATCGTCTTTTGTCGCGAGCCTCGCGGCGCAATTTGCCGGGCGACGCACCAAACTCCCGCAACACCGCCGCAGCGAAGGCACTTTGAGAGCTGTAACCGACCCGATTGGCAATCTCGCCGATGGGCAGCGCCGAATCCCGCAACAGCCCGACGGCCCGGTGCAATCGTCGACTGCGAATGTAATCCATCGGTGTCTGTCCACACTCAGCCACGAACCTGGCATGCAATCGAGCGCTGGACAGGCCGGCCACGCGAGCCAGATCCGCCACTTGCAGCGGATAGGCCGCGTACTGATCGATGTGCGCATTCAGTGCGGCATAGGGCAGGCGCCGACCGCCCACGACTTCAGGTTTAGAATTATTGAGACTGGCCAACAACAGCACCGCACCTTGCTGCGCGATCAACGGGTCACTGACCTGGCTTCCCGCCAGCCAACTCACCAACTGGTTCTGCCCGGCATCCAGCGGCAGGCGCCCAGCGTTGTCGAGCAATCGACGGCTGGCGTCGGCGTGATCCCCTAACGACTGAGAAACCCATTGATCGCTCGGCACATCCAGGACCAGGCAACGGCTGCCATTGCTGCTGCCACAGGCGTGATGGAACCCGGAGGGCACGACCACGAAACTCTGCTGAATCACCTGGCTGCCACGGCCGTCGACCTCGAAATCCAACGCGCCCGAGAGCCCGAACACCAGTTGGGCGTGGTCATGGCTGTGGACGATCAGGTCTTGGGTGTACTGGCGTAGCGTGAGGATCGGTCTCATCGCAGGTCTCCCGGTCAATATGCGGCCAGTCTACACCGGTCGGGAACTGTCACAGGATTGACTCTCCACTGTCATGGACAATTAACCCGATCGGCGCACGCTTGACAAAACTTGTTAAGAGGGTTGCCCATGACCAGCGCCGAGTTCGCCAAACCCAGCCGTAAGCAACGAGTGCGCACCTTGTGGATTTCCGACGTGCATCTGGGGACCCGTGATTGTCAGGCCGACCACCTGTCGCGGTTTCTCAAGGGCTACCACGCAGACAAGATCTACCTTGTCGGTGACATCATCGACGGCTGGAAACTGCGCGGCGGCATGTACTGGCCTCAAGCGCACACCAATGTGATTCGCCGTTTGTTGACCATGAGCAAACGCGGCACCGAAGTGGTCTATGTCACCGGCAATCACGACGAGTTTCTACGCCGCTATTCGACGCTGATACTGGGCAACATCCAATTGGTGGATGAAGCCGTGCACGTGACGGCCGATGGTCGACACTTGCTGGTGATCCATGGCGACCAGTTCGATGTGATCACCCGCTATCACCGCTGGCTGGCCTTTCTTGGCGACTCGGCCTACGAATTCACCTTGACCCTCAATCGTTGGCTCAACCATTGGCGCGCCCGTTATGGCTACGGTTACTGGTCACTGTCGGCCTATCTCAAGCACAAGGTGAAGACGGCGGTCAGCTTCATCAGCGACTTCGAAGAAGCCATCGCCCATGAATGCGTCAAACGCGAATTGCATGGGGTGGTGTGCGGGCACATTCACCATGCCGAGATTCGCAAGGTTGGCGGGGTGGACTATCTCAATTGCGGGGATTGGGTGGAGTCGTGCACAGCGTTGATCGAGCATTGGGATGGCTCGATCGAGTTGTATCGTTTGGCGGACGCCCAAGCCCGTGAGGCTGAGTTGAAGGCGGTGAAGGTTGCAGAACCGACCTAAAAGTCAGGTTGCCTGGTCTGGCCCCATCGCGAGCAAGCTCGCTCCCACAGTGAACCGTGTCTAACGAGAGAATTCGGTCAACTGTGGGAGCGAGCTTGCTCGCGATGGACCGCGCAGCGGTCCCGCTGGATTGATCAGGCTGGCGAATACTCTTCCATCGCGGCTATGTAAATCGAATGCCTGGGCCGCGCAAACAACCGCTCCATCATCGGTTCAAAGAAGCTCAACGGCAGCGCCTCGTAAGCCGGATCAAACGCCGCCGCATCGTATTTGGCGCAGAATTCGATGGTCGCCTGATACTGCGGATGCCCACTGAATTGCTCGCGCAAATGCCGGTCCATGCCTAAATGATGGAAGAAGTAATACCCTTGGAAAATCCCGTGTTTCTCCACCATCCACAGGTTCTCGGCACTGACGAACGGTTTGAGAATGGCCGCTGCGATGTCCGGGTGGTTATAGGAACCCAGGGTGTCACCGATGTCATGAAGCAGCGCGCAAACCACATATTCCTCGTCGCGGCCATCGCGCCAGGCACGGCTGGCGGTTTGCAGGGAATGGGTCAGCCGATCCACCGGGAAGCCGCCAAAATCACCCTCAAGCAATTTCAGGTGCGCCACAATCCGGGTCGGCAATTGTCGGGCGTATGCACCGAAATCTGCAGCAATGATCGCCCAGTCTTCCTGCGTGCCGTCCTGCATGTGGGTAAAACGGGCATTGGCATTCATCGGCTTTCCTCGTGTGACTGATTGCACCTAGAACGGCACGCGACCCAGAATCATGTCGCGGTACATGACGAAATCGCCGATCAGGCTGTAAAGCGGATGTTGGAAGGTTGCAGGACGGTTCTTCTCGAAGAAGAAATGACCGACCCAGGCAAAGCTGTAACCGGCCAGCGGCAGGGCCCATAAGAACAACCACGCGCCTACACCGACTGTCAGGGCCAAAATGAAGATGACCAGCGTCGTGCCGATGAAGTGCAATCGTCGGCAGGCGCTGTTGCTGTGTTCGCTGAGGTAATACGGGTAGAACTCAGCGAAGCTGTTGAAGCGCTTGATGTTTTCCACGACTGCCATCTCTGTGGTTGCTGTTATGACTGCAACTTGTTCTGCGGGGAGCTTATTTGAGTCTAGAGTGAACAGTGGCATCAGCCAGTGACAATAGGCGCCACTTTAGTATCCTTCGGAAATTTGCCGCGGTAGACGGCTCATCAAGACAGTAAACGCCATGAGCGAACGAACGACTTCTGCAAGCTGGGCGATGGGGATTGTCAAAGCACTGGAGATGGACGGCCTGGATTGCCGGGTTCTGTTCAATCAACTGGGGCTCGACTACGCGTCGCTGGATGATCCGGACGCACGCTTTCCTCAAGATTCCATGACGCGACTCTGGCAGCGCGCGGTCGAGCTGTCCGGCAATCCGGCGATTGGCCTGAACATGGGCAAAGTGGTGCGACCGGCCTCTTTTCATGTGGCAGGTTACGCCTTGATGTCCAGCCAGACCCTGGCTGAAGGCTTTCAGCGACTGGTGCGTTATCAGCGGATCATTGCCGAAAGCGCTGACCTGAGTTTCCGGTTGTTGGAGGAGGGCTATGCGCTGATTTTGACGGTGCATGGCGATCACCTGCCGCCGACCCGGCAGAGTGCTGAGGCCTCACTGGCCTGTGCGCTGGCGCTGTGCGGCTGGTTGACCGGACGCACCCTGCAACCGCGCAAGGTGCTGGTGCAGGGCGATCAACCCGCCAATCTCGAACCCTACAAGCAAGCGTTCCATGCGCCGTTGGTGTTCAACGCGCCTTACGATGCGCTGATTTTCGAATGCGCGGACATGGAAGCGCCACTGCCGACCGCCAACGAGGCGATGGCGCTGCTGCATGACCGTTTCGCCGGCGAATACCTGGCCCGGTTTTCCGAGTCCCGCGTGACCCACAAGGCGCGCCAGGTGCTGTGCCGGTTGCTGCCCCAGGGCGAGCCCAAGCGCGATACCGTGGCGCAGACGCTGCACCTGTCACAACGCACCTTGCAACGGCGTTTGCAGGAAGAAGGCACGAGCTTTCAGACGTTGCTGGACGACACCCGACGGGAATTGGCTGAGCAATACCTGGCGCAACCGACCATGACGCTGCTGGAAATTGCTTACCTGTTGGGGTTCGCCGATCCGAGCAATTTTTTCCGCGCCTTCCGACGCTGGTTCGACGTCACTCCCGGCGAATACCGGGTGCGGCTAATGGCGGCACCTGCGTTGGTCAGTGACGCCAGAACGCCGGAATACACAGCACAAACACCGTGATGATCTCCAGTCGGCCCAGCAACATGCCGAACGACAGAATCCATTTGGCAGCATCCGGCAGGGTGGCGAAGTTACCGGCCGGGCCAATGGTCTCGCCCAGTCCCGGACCGACGCCGGAGACGGTACTGGCCGCGCCCGTGAGGGCGGTCATCCAGTCCACGCCAAGCAGCGACAGCAGCAGCGCGATCACGCAGATGGTGATGGCAAAGAAGAACGAAAACGTCAGGATCGAACGCACAATCTCTTCGTCGAGACGGTGACCGTTGTACTTCTGTTTGATCACCGCGCGCGGGTGAATCAACTGGTTAAGGTTGGCCTTGAGCAGAATGTAAGCGACCTGGAAGCGAAAAATCTTGATCCCGCCGGCGGTCGAACCCGAGCAGCCCCCCACAAAACCCAGATAGAAGAACAGCATCAACGAGAAATTGCCCCACAGGCTGTAGTCCCCCAGTGCGAAACCTGTGGTCGTGACGACCGAAGTCACGTTCAGCGCCACGTGTCGCAACGCGTCCAGCCAGTGCATCTTGGTCGTCCACCAGTACCAGGTGCCCAGCACCAGCCACGTCACCAGCAACATGCCGAGCAAGCCTTGCACCTGCTGGTCCTTGATCAATGCTCGACGGTTACCGCGCAAGGTTGCTACGTACAAGGTGAATGGCAGGCTGCCGAGAATCATGATGACAATCGCTACCCAGTGCACCGCCGGTTGTGTCCACTTGGCCAGGGACTGGTCGGAGGTGGAAAAACCACCGGTGGAAATCGCCGACATCGCGTGGTTGATCGCATCGAACGGGCTCATGCCCGCCCACCACAGTGCGAGACTGCCCAAAATGGTAATGCCGACGTAGGCCGCCACGATCAAACGCGCCACCATGTGCGAACGGGGCATGACCTTTTCGGAACGGTCCGACGACTCGGTCTGAAACAGCCGCATGCCACCGATGCGCAGCATTGGCAGAATGGCGACCGCCATGCCGATAAAGCCGATGCCTCCGATCCAGTGCAGCAAGGAGCGCCACATCAGGATGCCGGGAGACATGGTGTCCAGGCCGCTGAGCACGGTGGAACCGGTGGCCGTGATGCCGGACATGCTTTCGAAGAACGAGTCGGTGTAGCTCATGCGCTGGGCCAAGAGGAACGGCAGCGCGGCGAAAATGCACACCACCAGCCAGCTGCTGACGGTCAGCAGGTACATGTCTCGCGGACGCAGGTGAATGTGTTCGGGGCGTCCGGGGATGACCAGGGCCAAACCGGCGACAAACGTGATCATGCTGGCCCAGAGAAACGACGGCAGGTCGCTGGTGCGATCGAAGATCACCAGTGTGGCCATGGGCACGACCATGGCGATGGCCAGGGTTATCAGGAAGATGCCGATGATGAAACCAATGATCCGTAAGGTCGGCAACGCCATGAGGTCCGCTCGGGCTGTAGGGAAGGGCGCCATTCTACCTGCGGGACTGGGCATGTAAACCGGCATGCCGGTGCTGGATACCGCTAGAATAGCCGGACAATTTTTTCAGGAGGTAGCCGATGCAGGCTCTCGACGCTTTGCTCAACCGTGTTTCCGTCCCGCGACTGCTGGAGCCAGCACCGACCGCAGAACAACGCGAGGTGCTGTTTGCCGCCGCGATGCGTGCGCCCGACCACGGCCACCTGCAGCCATGGCGGTTTTTGACGGTCGAAGGCGCAGCGCGTGAGCAAATGGGCGAATTGCTGGCCGAGGCTGTGAAATTGCAAGGCAACGAGGTGTCCGAAGCGGCGCTGGACAAGGCTCGCAATGGTCCGCTGCGCGCGCCGCTGGTCGTGGTGGTAATCGCGCGTTTGCAGGATCACGTCAAATACCCGAAGTCCGAGCAATTGCTGGCGGCTGGCTGTGCGGCCCACGGGATTTTGCTGGCGGCTTACGCGCAAGGCATTGGCGCGGTATGGCGTACGGGTGAGCTGGCTTATTCGGCACATGTCGCCAAAGGATTGGGGCTGGCGGAAGGCGAGGAGGTGATTGCGTTCCTTTACCTGGGCACGCCGCAGAAAGAACCGCGAGTGCCGGAGAAAGTCGATCTCGCTGAATTCGTCAGCGCCTGGCCCGGTAAAGCCTGAAGATCAAAAGATCGCAGCCTCGTTTCACTCGTCAGCTCCTACAGGTGTACACATAACCCTGTAGGAGCTGACGAGTGAAACGAGGCTGCGATCTTTTTGCATCACCACTGTTCTTACGGTTGTACAACAGCCCCCGGCACCAACGGTAATTCCAGGCTGGCAACAAACCCGCCTTGCGGATGATTGGCCAATACCAGGCTCCCGCCATGCCGCTCCGCCGCACGACGTGCAATCGCCAGTCCCAGACCATGCCCGGCCGCCGTCTGCCCAGGCGCCCGATAAAACGGTTCGCCTAGTTGATTCAAGTGCGCGGCGTCTACCCCCGGCCCATGATCACGCACACTGACCACAATCCGCTCACCCTGATGCACCGCCTGCAACTCGATCGATTGCCCCACCGGGTTGAACCGTTGAGCATTGCGCAGCAGGTTGTCCACGGCGCGCTCGATCATTGTCGGCCAGCCTTTAAGGCTCAGGTGCGGTTCTGCATCAAGGTGAACGTTTTGCTCTGGCGAACCTAGCTGAGCATCCTTTTGCAGCGAGTTCAGCAACGCATTCAGATCAACGTCTTCGGCGCTGGCGTTGTCGGCGTCGACCCGCGCCAGTACCAGGATTTCGCTGATCAATGCTTCGAGCCGGTCACATTCGCGGGTGAGGCGCGGCCAGAGTTTTTCCCGTTCCTCAGGAGTGGCCCGTTCGGCCAATGCCAGCGCGATGCGCAGGCGAGCGAGGGGGGAGCGCAATTCGTGAGAGACATCCCGCAGCAATTGCCGCTGACTGCCAATCAGGCTTTGCAGGCGCGCACCCATGCGGTTGAAATCGTTGGCCAGCACGCCGAACTCATCGCGGCGGTTCGCCAGTTTTACCAGGCTGTTCTGCTGATAGGTGGTTTGCCCAAGATCGTGCACCGCACCGCGTAAACGGCTGAGGGGACGCGTGATGGAAAGGGTCACGAGCAAGCTGAACAGGGTCAGTACCACCAATGCAATACCCAGCGCACTCAATGGCCAGAGCAAGCTTTCGCGATGCCATGCGTCCAGTTCCGGGTGCGGAATGCGATAAATCAGAAGGTAGGTTTCACCGGTTTTTTCGCTGGTGTACTCGGCGGTCAGACGACGCCATGGCAGGCGACGGTCGTCGTTATTCTGGCGCGCTTCGAAGGCGGCCGCACGGCGCGGAAAGGTGCCGCGTACCACCGGGTCGCCGCTCTCGTTGAGGACTTGAACGTCGATGTGATACTGGCGTTTGCGCTGCTCGAGAATGTCCTGGGCGGCTTCCTCGCCTTGGGCTTCGTAGGTTTGCGTCCATTCTTGGGCCAGGGTGTTGAGTCCAGGGTGGCGACTGAGAATCCACGCGTCCTGGTTGAGCATGTGCCCGAGGAGAATAGAGAGACCTGCAACCAGGGCGATGGCCAGCCAGAAGCTGGCCAGAATACGCCAGAACAATGAGCGCACAGAAAATCCTCAAACAAACGCAAAATCCAATGTAGGAGCGAGCTTGCTCCGGGCAGCGTTCCGACGAAAAACGAATGGACGAAACGTGCTGTCTGATGCTGCGCGTTATCGTTGACGTCCATCGCGAGCAAGCTCGCTCCTACATTGGATTGAATGGCAACAGACCCAACGGGGTTTAGCCGTTGGGTCTGGACTTAGCGCATTATTGCGCTTTTTGAGCTTTTTGAGCTTTCCAGGCCTTGAACTCAGCCCATTCGGCGCGGCGCTCAGCCTGTTTTTTCTGGATCTCGTCGAATTTCTTCTGTTGATCCGGTTTCAGCACGGCGCGCACATCGGCTTCGGCTTTCTGATGTCTGGCGGTCATTTCGTCTTTCAAGGCTTTCTGGTCGGCCGGGGAGAGTTTCTCCAGGTATTTTTCGACCAGTTGTTTGCGATCATGCATCTGTTCGCCCATGATTTTGCGGATCTGCTCACGCTGTTCGCGGGTCAGGTCCAGCTGGCTGTACGGGCCGCCTCTACCGTGCTCGTGCATCTGACCGCCGTGGCGCGAGCCGTCCATCGAACCGTCCATAGGGCCGGAACCTTCAGGCATTGCCATGGCAACGGTTGGCAGAGCGGCAGCGAACATCAGAGCGATAAGAGTCTTGCGCATGGTGAATCTCCTTGTCTCGTTCCCGGTACGTTCCGGATGAGTACAGACTACCGAGATCAAGGTCAGCGGCGGTCAGCGGAGCGTAAAGCTTGGGTAAAGACGATTTTGTAGCGGCCTGACAAATCCACCACTTTGCCGCCCAAACGCAACCTCCGTAGCAGCTGTCGAGCCCCAGCGAGGCTGCGTTCGGCTGCGCAGCAGTCGTGAAATCAGACGCTGCGGTTCGTCAGGAAAACCGCGTACTTTGGGTTTACGACTGCTGCGCAGCCGAACGCAGCCTCGCTGGGGCTCGACAGCTGCTACGGAGCCGATGGATCGTGGGCTTCAGAGGCTGTAGTAATAGCCACGACTACGCAGGGCAACGATGCGGGGGCGGCCGTCGGGGTGTGGGCCGATTTTTTTTCGCAGGTTGCTGACGTGCATGTCCAGGCTGCGGTCGTACAGGGTCAGCTTGCGGCCGAGGGCGATCTGCGCCAGTTCCTGTTTGTCCAGCGGTTCGCCGGGTTGCTTGAGCAAGGCTTCGAGCAGTCGGCTTTCGGAGACGGTGAGGGTGAATTCCTGTTCATCGATACTGACCACGCCGCGCACCGGACTGAAGCACAGGTCGCCCAGTTCCATCTGGCTGGACACCGCCGCCGGATGGCTGCGGCGCAATACCGCGCGCAGGCGGGCGGTCAGTTCCCGTGGGTCGCACGGTTTGGCCAGGTAGTCGTCGGCGCCGAGCTCCAGGCCGAGGATTCGATCCAGCGGTTCGCCGCGGGCCGACAGCATCAGCACGGGCAAGTCCGGGTGATCACTACGCAATTGCTTGAGCAGCTCCAGGCCGCTGCCGTCTGGCAACATCACATCCAGCACCACGGCCGCCGGCGCAGTTTGCGCCAGTGCGCGACGGGCGCTCTGGCCATCATGGCAGGCGCGAACCTGGAAACCTTCCTGGCTCAACCAACTGCTCAGGAGCTCACAGAGCTCCTGGTCATCATCAATTAATAACAGCTCGCTCATTACTCACTCAATTTAACCATTGCCGACGTTTTCGACTTGCACCACTGGCGAAGATACCGCAGAGCAGGGCCAATAGCGCAACCCCGCCACCGATGACGAACCATTGCTGCTGATCCGTCAACAGGCGTGGCAGTGCATTGCTGGCCTGGGTTTCCTTGAGTTGCAGCTTGAGGCGCTGATTCTCCTGGCGCAACCCGCTCAGTTGGGCGCTTTCGCGTTCACCATCGGTATTTTGCAGTTGTTTGCTCAATTCTTCTCGTTGCTGTTCGCTTACCTTCAAGCGCTGTTGCAACTCGGTGATCTGGCTGCCTGCGCTCAAGGACAGCGGTGTCGAACCACTGCCATTGGCGCTTTCTTCACCATGAGCGGGAGCCGCGATCGACAACGTCACCCACATCAGACACAACAGACCCTTGCGCATCGCGACTCCTGATTCCAATCGAATTATTGGGCAGGTTGTCGGCCGGCAATCGGGAATAATGAGCGATTGGGCGCACGATGAACCGACAAGGTCCATCGTGCGGGGGGATATTACGGCAGGACTTGCTTGAAAGGCTTGACCGAAACGTTGGCGTAGACGCCTGCGGCGATGTACGGATCGGCGTCGGCCCAAGCCTGGGCGGCGCTCAGGGAATCGAATTCGGCGACGATCAGGCTGCCGGTGAAGCCGGCAGCACCCGGATCATTGCTGTCGATCGCCGGGTGTGGGCCGGCCAATACGATGCGACCTTCGCCTTTGAGCACTTGCAGACGCTCAAGGTGCGCAGGCCGGGCGGCCAGGCGGGCTTCCAGGGAGTTGGCGACGTCTGTGGCAATGATTGCGTAAAGCATGTCAGTCCTCGGTTTTTGGCGTAGTGGTCTCGGCGTCGTGCAGGTGGCGGGACAGGTAAATGCCCTGGCCGACCAGGAACAGCAACGTCATGCCCAGGCTGCCGAAGACTTTGAAGTCGACCCAGTAACTCTGGAACGTGAACGCGACGAACAGGTTGGCGGCACCGCAAAACAGGAAAAACGCAATCCAGGCGATGTTCAGGCGGCTCCAGACCCCGTCTGGCAGGGTCAATGCGTGACCCATGATGCGTTTGATCAGCAGTTGATCACCGACGAAGTGGCTGCCGATGAACGCCAGGGCGAACAGCCAGTTGACCACAGGGGCTTTCCACTTGAGGAAAGTCTCGCTGTGGAACGCCAGCGTCAGGCTACCGAAGACCAGGCAGGCGATAAGGGTCAGCCATTGGCTCTTCTCCAGCTTGCGCTGCTTGATGAAGAGCGTGCCGTACACCACGAGGGAGCTGAAGATCAGCATCGCGGTGGCGCTGTAAATGCCACCTACCGTCAACTCATGACCGGCGATGTCGACGACCCGTGGATCGAGCTTGTAGACAATGAAAAACAGCAGAAGCGGGATGAAATCGATGAATTGTTTCACAGTGGCAGCCAGAAGCAGGATGTGGCGGCATAATAACAAACATATGGGCGCGCGATAGCGCCAGCTGATTTGAGGTAACACATCCCTGTGAATGTTGATTTGCACTGCCATAGCACGGCCTCCGATGGCGCTCTCGCGCCTGCAGTTCTGGTTGCGCGTGCGTTCGAGAAAGGCGTGCAAGTCCTGGCCTTGACCGATCATGACACCCTCGAAGGCCTCGATGAGGCCCGCAGCGCTGCGACGGCGCTGGGTATGCAACTGGTCAACGGCGTCGAGTTGTCCTGTACCTGGGGCGGCGCGACCATTCATGTGCTGGGCTACGGATTTGATGTCGATGCCGCACCGTTGGTCGAGGCGATTGCAAAATTGCACGACGGCCGCTGGCTACGGTCCGAAGAAATAAGCCGCAAGTTGGCGTTGAAAGGCATGCCGGGGGCGCTCGACGGCGCACGCAAAATCCAGCAGGAGCTGGGTGACAGCGGCAACGCGCCGGCCCGTCCGCATTTCGCCGACTGGATGGTGCGCGAAGGTTTCGTCAAGGATCGCGCCGAAGCGTTCCGCAAATGGCTGGGCGCCGGCAAGTTGGGTGACGTCAAGCAACATTGGCCAACCCTGGAAGACACGGTTGAAACCCTGCGAGCCGCGAAGGCCTGGGTCAGCCTGGCGCATCCGTGGCATTACGATTTCACTCGCAGCAAGCGTCGTCGCCTGATTTCTGACTATATTCAAGCGGGAGGCCACGCGATCGAAGTAGTCAATGGCCATCAGCCTGCCGAACAGGTGGGCAGCCTCGCGATTCTTGCCCGCGAGTTCGGTCTGCTGGTTAGCGCCGGCAGTGATTTTCATGGCCCTGGAGGCTGGTCCGAGATCGGTGAATACCGCCCGCTCCCGGAGGATCTGCCGCCACTATGGTGTCGATTCAAACATGACCCAATTATTGCCGCCGTCTGAACAGGTAGAGAATGTGAGTCAATTTTTCCAGATTCATCCGGAAAACCCGCAAGCGCGCCTGATCAAACAGGCTGTCGAGATCATCCGCAGCGGCGGGGTGGTGATTTATCCCACGGACTCGTCCTATGCCATTGGTTGCCAGATCGGCGACAAGAATGCCGTGGAGCGCGTGCGCCGGTTGAGACAGCTGGATGAAAAGCACAACTTCGCGCTGATTTGCAGCGACCTGTCGCAATTGGGGCTGTTCGCCAAGATCGACACCGGCACCTTCCGCCTGCTCAAGGCGCACCTGCCGGGGCCTTACACCTTCATCCTCAACGCCACCCGTGAAGTCCCTCGGCTGTTATTGCACCCGAAAAAACGCACCATCGGCCTGCGCGTGCCCAGCCATCCGATTGCGTTGGCGTTGCTGGAAGAACTCGGCGAGCCGTTGATGAGCGTAACGCTGATCATGCCAGGCGACACCGACCCGTTGACCGACCCTTTCGAAATGCGTCAGTTGCTCGAGCACCAGGTCGAGCTGATCATCGACGGCGGTTTCGGCGGGATCAAGGCATCCACCGTGATCAACCTCGCCGACGGCGAGCCGGAGGTCATCCGCGTCGGTTGCGGTGACCCGACGCCGTTCATGGCCGAGGCTTAGATGTCTGCAGTAGAATCTGTCGACAGTCAGGCCGGAGCCCAGCAAGAGCTGCCCTTCGCCATGGTCTATGGCCAGGCGGTCATGGAAATGCCGCTGGACCTGTACATCCCGCCGGATGCCCTTGAGGTCTTTCTCGAAGCGTTCGAAGGCCCCCTCGACCTGCTGCTGTACCTGATCCGCAAACAGAACATCAACATCCTCGACATTCCGGTGGCGGAAATTACCCGTCAGTACATGGGTTATGTCGAGTTGATGCAGTCGGTACGCCTGGAGTTGGCCGCCGAATACCTGGTGATGGCCGCGATGCTGGCCGAGATCAAATCGCGGATGCTGCTGCCGCGAGCCGAAACCATCGAAGCCGAAGAGGACGACCCGCGCGCCGAGTTGATCCGCCGCTTGCAGGAATACGAACGCTTCAAGGCGGCCGCTGAAGGCATCGATGGCTTGAGCCGGGTGGGCCGTGACGTGGTGGTGCCCAAGCTGGATGCCCCGCAAGCTCGGGCGCGCAAGCTGTTGCCGGACGTGAGCCTGGACGAATTGTTGATGTCCATGGCCGAGGTCCTGCGCCGTGGCGACATGTTTGAAAGTCACCAGGTCAGTCGCGAGGCGTTGTCCACGCGTGAACGCATGAGCGATGTGCTGGAACGGCTCAAGGGCGGCGGCTTTGTGCCCTTCGTCGAACTGTTCACCGCTGAAGAAGGACGGCTGGGGGTCGTGGTGACCTTTATGGCAGTCCTCGAACTGGTCAAGGAATCTTTGGTCGAGCTGGTGCAGAATGAGCCGTTCGCGGCGATCCATGTGCGAGCCCGAGCCGAATAACGAGTTGAATCATGAACCTGACTGAACCCCGCGAGCTGGCGCCCCTGCTTGAAGCCTTTCTGTTGGCCTCGGGAAAACCGCAATCTCTGGAACGCCTGTTCGAACTCTTCGAAGAGGGTGAGCGGCCAGAACCGCCAGTCTTCAAGAAAGCGCTGACGATTCTCGCCAAGTCCTGCGATGGCCGTGCCTTTGAACTGAAGGAAGTCGCTTCCGGCTATCGCCTGCAAATTCGCGAAAAGTTCTCGCCGTGGGTCGGACGTCTGTGGGAAGAGCGTCCGCAGCGTTACTCGCGCGCCATGCTCGAAACCATGGCCCTGATCGCTTATCGCCAGCCGATCACCCGTGGTGAGATCGAAGATGTGCGCGGCGTGGCGGTTAACAGTCACATTGTCAAAACCCTGCTGGAGCGCGAGTGGATTCGCATCGTTGGTTATCGCGACGTGCCCGGTAAGCCGGCGATGTTTGCGACCACCAAGGTCTTTCTCGATCACTTCAACCTGAAAAATCTCGACGACCTGCCTCCGCTGGCCGATCTGCGCGAGCTGGAGCCTGATCCGGTGCTCGACTTCGACGACGCGCCCGTGCCGGCCGGGCTGCAGGAACTGGCCGATGCCAGCGCCGAGCCCGAGGAGCCCAAGGAAGAGACCAGTTTCCATACGCTGTTGCTGGAACTGGACACCATGGAGGAGGGGCTCAAGACCGACTTTGATGATTTGTTACGTGATGGCGAGTTGACCCAGACCGACGAGGTTTTGGTACAGCCGGAGCCGGAAGTCGAAGTTGAGCATCGGGTCGAGCCCGAAGCCGACATCGAACAGGAGCAGGAGCAGGAAGACGACGTGCTGGGAGTCGCCGAAGCTCGCGAAAAACTCCTGGCTGCTGTCGCCGCCCTTGAGCAACACAAACCCGAGCCAGAGCTCAGTGACGAAGAAGCCGAAGCCCGGGCCCTGGCCGAAGCGATCGAGGCCGAACGCCGCGAATTCGATGACTAACCCCAACCCTGCGGACACTTGAAACCCACTGTAGGAGCGAGCTCGCTCGCGATGGTGTGTCAGGCAACGTTGTAGTCGACTGAAATACCATCGCGAGCGAGCTCGCTCCTACAGTGGATCATGAGTCAACGGGAGTAATTGATGAGCTCAACCAAAGATCCCTGCATCAGCCTCTGCAAATTCACCGACGACATTTGCCTCGGCTGTGGTCGCAGCAAGCGCGAGATCAGGGCCTGGAGGAAACTCGACAAGGATGACAAACGCACGGTCCTCGCCGAAGCCTCGCTGCGCTTGATCAAACTCGGCGCCACCGGTCGGCGGAAATCCAGGTAAGTCTTCATTCATCAACTAATCTCTGATGCGCGAACGCTCTCATGAGCGTATGATTCGCGACCCTCCGGCGATCCCTTCGCCCGAGATCCAGCTTTCAACTCTTCAGGACCCTCACTTCAGAGCTGCCTGAACAGACCACACCGGGAGGTGCCCAGATGAGTATCAACGACCAGAAAGACGACCAGGAAATCGGCCCAGCAGGCGAAAAACTGCAGAAAGTCCTCGCCCGTATCGGCGTCGGCTCGCGCCGTGACGTAGAAGCCTGGATCAGCCATGGCCGCATCAAGGTCAATGGCAAAGACGCCACCCTCGGGCAGCGCGTCGACATGCACGACGCCATCACCATTGATGGCAAGGTGATCAAGCGCGAAGAAGCCGCCGAGTCGGTACGCCGCGTGATCATGTACAACAAGCCCGACGGCGAAATCTGCACCCGTCTTGATCCGGAAGGCCGTCCGACTGTTTTCGACAAGATGCCGCGCCCGAAAGAAGGTCGCTGGATCAACATCGGTCGTCTCGACATCAACACTACCGGTTTGCTGATGTTCACCACCGACGGTGAGTTGGCTAACCGCCTGATGCACCCTTCCTACGAAATGGACCGTGAGTACGCGGTACGTGTCCGTGGCGAAGTTGACGACGAGATGATCGAGCGTCTGAAGGCAGGCGTCGTCCTCGAAGACGGCCCGGCCAAGTTCACCGACATCAAGCAGGCGCCAGGTGGCGAAGGCTTCAACCACTGGTACCACTGCGTGGTGATGGAAGGTCGCAACCGCGAAGTTCGTCGTCTGTGGGAATCCCAGGGCCTGGTGGTCAGCCGTCTGAAGCGTGTGCGTTTCGGTCCGGTGTTCCTCAACTCCGATCTGCCGATGGGCCGCTGGCGCGAAATGAGCCAGTACGAAGTCGACATTCTGAGTGCTGAAGTGGGCCTGACCCCAGTGGCCATGCCGCAGATGAATGCCAAGAGCAAAGACAAGCTTGATCGCATGCAGCGTAAATCGTCGCGTCCGATGGGTAAGACCGAGCGCGTGCGTTCGTTGCGTCCAGCCATCGGTAACCAGACCGCTGCTACACCGCGTGACTCCCGTGAACCGCAAATCGAAGGCGAGCGTCCAGCCCGCAAACCGGCAGCGCCACGCGCTGATGGCGAGCGCGGTCCACGCACGCCACGTCCGGCCAACGGTCGCACCGAGCGCGGCGAAAGCCGTGGTGCTCCGTCTGGTGGTCGTAGCGATCGCGGTGCTCCAGCCGGTCGCGGTGAGTCTCGTGGTGACTCGAGTCGCGGTACACCCGTGGCAGATCGTCCGTCCGACACCAAGCGCCCGGCCAAGCCAGCACCGAAGAAACGTCCTGGCATTGTCCTTGTCGACAAGGATGCGCCATCGGGCAAACGCCGTGGTGCGCCAGCCGGTTCGGGCCAGCGTCCGGGCTTTGGTCGTCGCAAGCCTGAGTAATCGGTAAGCGGTACCTGAAAAACGCCAACCTTCGTGTTGGCGTTTTTTTTTGCTCCGGATTTATCTCTGAGGTGTTCTTGAGGGCCACATCGCGAGCAAGCTCGCTCCCACAGGGGACCGTATCTTTCAGAAAACCCGCGAACCAATGTGGGAGCAAGCTTGCTCGCGATGGAGTCAGCGACTGCATCGCGGCACCCAGAATGGAAAACCAGCGTTACGGCGTGTAACGAAAATCTGACGAAATCCGCTGATCGCCCCCGTGGAATCGTCATCCCCCAAACGCTGTAAGAAAATACTTACGCCCATTACCTTTCCGGACTCTCTCCAGCGCTCTGCTCCGCTTGTTTCATCGGCCCGCGCAGGGTGTTATGCGCGCCATGCCTGTCGTGCAGGTGAATAACAACAAGGAGGCGCAATGAACGCCGTCACTCATTTTCACTTCTCTCTGTGGGGCGATTATTCCGTCGTCCCCGTCGAAGACCTGCAAAGGTCTGACTCTATTTTTGCAGCCGCCCGGGAACTTCGAGGCGGACACAGGCAATCCCGGCTTCCAGCACACTGATCAGTGATGTCTGGCAGCAGGGGGTTACAGGTGTACAATGCGCCGCGTTTTCCCTGTGACCTCCTGCGCATCTGCGCAAACCTCAAGGTTATCCGCCTTGTTCACTCCGGCGCGTCACGAGCGTGTCGGGTTCGATTTCGTCACAGATAAAAACAAACAGGTGACGCATGACCGTTGTAAATACGCTGAACGTGAGACCCTTTTCATGAGTGGACAAAACTCGCATTCAGGCGAGCTGAAGCGCGGCCTGAAAAATCGCCATATTCAACTGATCGCCCTCGGTGGCGCGATTGGCACCGGGTTGTTTCTGGGCTCGGCCGGGGTCCTGAAATCCGCTGGCCCGTCGATGATCCTCGGCTACGCCATTTGCGGCTTCATTGCCTTCATGATCATGCGCCAGTTGGGCGAAATGATCGTCGAAGAGCCGGTGGCCGGTTCCTTCAGCCACTTCGCGCACAAATACTGGGGCGGTTTCGCCGGCTTCCTGTCAGGCTGGAACTGCTGGATCCTGTACATTCTGGTGGGCATGTCGGAGCTGACTGCGGTCGGCAAATACATCCACTACTGGGCGCCGGACATTCCGACCTGGGTCTCGGCAGCTGGGTTCTTCGTCCTGATCAACCTGATCAACCTGGCCAACGTCAAAGTCTTTGGTGAGGCCGAGTTCTGGTTCGCGATCATCAAGGTCGTGGCGATCGTCGGCATGATTGCCCTTGGCAGCTACCTGCTGGTGAGCGGTCACGGCGGCCCGCAAGCGTCGGTCACCAACCTGTGGTCCCACGGTGGCTTCTTCCCGAACGGGGTCAGCGGTCTGGTGATGGCCATGGCAATCATCATGTTCTCCTTTGGCGGCCTGGAAATGCTCGGCTTCACTGCCGCTGAAGCCGACTCGCCGAAAACCGTGATCCCGAAAGCCATCAATCAAGTGATTTACCGGATCCTGATTTTCTATATCGGTGCGCTGGTCATTCTGCTTTCGCTGACACCCTGGGACAGCCTGCTGGCCACCCTGAACGCAACAGGCGATTCCTACAGCGGTAGCCCGTTCGTACAAGTGTTCTCAATGCTCGGCAGTAACACCGCTGCCCACATCCTCAACTTCGTGGTGCTGACCGCGGCGTTGTCGGTGTACAACAGTGGCACCTACTGCAACAGCCGCATGCTGCTGGGCATGGCCGAGCAGGGCGATGCGCCCAAAGCCTTGTCGAAGATCGACAAGCGCGGCGTGCCGGTGCGTTCTATCCTCGCCTCCGCGGCGGTGACGCTGATCGCGGTGCTGCTGAACTACCTGATCCCTCAGAACGCGCTGGAACTGTTGATGTCGCTGGTGGTGGCTACCCTGGTGATCAACTGGGCGATGATCAGCTTCTCGCACTTCAAGTTCCGCCAGCACATGAACAAGACCAAGCAGACGCCTCTGTTCAAGGCGCTGTGGTACCCGTACGGGAACTACATTTGCCTGGCGTTCGTAGGGTTCATCCTGTGCGTGATGTTGTTGATTCCGGGGATCCAGATTTCGGTGTACGCGATTCCAGTGTGGGTGGCGTTCATGTGGATCTGCTACGGCATCAAGAACAAGCGTAGCGCGCAACAGGAGTTGCCTGCCGCTGGTTCAGCTGCGAAGTAAGGTTTCACTCACAAACAACAAACCCGGCCATGTGCCGGGTTTTTTATTTTATGGGCTCCATACAAAACCCTGTGGGAGCGAGCTTGCTCGCGATGGCGGCGTGTCAAACAATGTTGAGTGGACTGACACTCCTTCATCGCGAGCAAGCTCGCTCCCACAGTTGATCTACTGCGTGCCGGAGATCCCATTCGCGGTATCCTGCGCGTTCTGAATAGGGACGCTTTTCCATGCTGGTGATTTCCAACAACGTGCATCTGCCGGATGCCGAGATCGAATTGACGGCCATCCGCGCCCAGGGCGCGGGTGGGCAGAACGTCAACAAGGTCTCTAGCGCCGTGCACCTGCGTTTCGACATTCCGGCGTCGTCGTTGCCCGAGTTCTACAAGGAACGGCTGCTGGCGCTGCGGGACAGTCGCATCACCAGCGAAGGCGTGCTGATCATCAAGGCCCAGCAATACCGCACGCAGGAAGCCAACCGGGCCGATGCACTGGAGCGGCTGACCGAGTTGATTCTCAGCGCCACCAAGGTCGAAAAGAAACGCCGGCCGACCAAACCGACCCTCGGTTCGAAGAAGCGTCGGCTGGAATCCAAGACCAAGCGGGGCAGCATCAAGGCCGGGCGCGGCAAGGTCGATTTCTAACGGGCGTCTCGCTCTTCCCGGTACTTGGGCGCCTGCCGGTACAGGTAAACGCTCAGCATCAATCCGCTTAACGCGGCGAGGGCGGCGAACAGGAAGATCGAGGCAAAGCCGAAACCCGCCGCAATTGCACCCGCCACCGGCCCGGTAATCCCCAGCGACAAATCGATAAACAGCGAATAGGCCCCGACCGCCGCACCACGACTGGAGGCTGGTACCAGGTTGACCGCTTCGACGCCCAGTGCCGGGAACACCAGCGAGAACCCGAAGCCGCTCAGTGCCGCACCTGCCAGCGCCCAATGGGCATCCGGCGCCAGCCACAACAGCAATAGTCCCAGCGTCTCCACCGACAGGCACGCAATTGCCACACGAAAGCCGCCGAGGCGGTTGATCAGGTTGCCGAACAACAATCGCGCACCAATGAAGCAGGCACCGAACAGGCTCAGGCACAGCACCGCGTTGGACCAATGCTGAGTGGCGTAATACAGCGTGATGAAGGTGGCGATGGTGCCAAATCCAATGGAGCCCAGCGCCAGTCCACATCCATGCGGCAGCACTCGCCCGAGCACGTGCATGAACGGCAAGCGTTCACCGACCACAATCGGCGCGGCGGTTTTAGGCCAGGCCAGCGCCAGCCCGAGAACGGCCAGTAGCACAATGCTCACACCCATGCTCCACAAGCCCAGTTGGCTGACCAGCAGCACCCCCAACGGTGCACCGATGGCCAGTGCGCCATAACTGGCAATACCGTTCCACGAGATGACTTTAGCGGTGTTCGCCGCGCCGACCCGGCCGATGCCCCAGCCGATCGAGCCCGAACCCACCAGGCTTTCTGCACTGCCGAGCACCAAGCGACCGATCAACAGGCTGATCAGGCTCAAGGTTGGCAGGCTCTGAGTCCAGGCCGACATCAACATGAACACACCGCTCAAGCCGCAGCCGGCGAGGCCATACATCACCGCCAGCTTGCTGCCTTTGTTGTCGATTATTTTCCCGGCATAGGGACGGCTGAGCAGGGTGGCCAGGTATTGCACGCTGATCACTAGCCCGGCAACAACTGCGCCGAAACCCAGGTCGCTGTGGACATAGCCCGGCAATACGGCGAGGGGAATGCCGATATTCAGGTAGCCGATAAAAGTGAACAGAACGATGGATACGACTTGCAGCGTGACCGCCAAGGGGCGCTGGTTTTCAGGCATGGGTAAAGGTCCACGGGGAAGCAGGATAGATAGGCTGCTTATGATAGCGGCGCGAGCGGCCGCGGGTCGTGGAAATGTAAAACTATTTACCGGGCGGCTGTGATTCAGGGCTTGGCGGGGGCGACCAGTTGCGTCGTGACCAGGGCGGCCAAGGCGTTTTCTTCGCTGCCGAAACGGGCCAGCAGGGCAGCTTGCTTCTCGGGGGAAAGGCGATTCCAGAGCTCGATCATCTTTTCGGCGGTGCCGATCAGGACGCTGGCCTGGGTGTCGCTGAAATCATCGGTCATGGGGCGGGGCTCGAGTTTCAGGCGGTGTGGAAAGCGCATGTTAGCGCTTTCCACACGGTCTGGCATTGCGGGTATTTCAGTCTTCGCTGTCAGCCTTGCGACTGTCAGTGGCTTCTTTCGGCCGGGGCTGTTGGGCGCCGGCTTGGTGCGTGGTTGTCTGCTCAGTTTCGTGCAGGCTTGGGAAGGGGAGATTAGGGATCTCGTGCATGTTCGCGCTCCTCGCAAAGTCTGTTGATAGATCTGGTAGATCCGCGCTTTTAAAAAGCCTGGGCAGGATACAGCAGGAGAAATGACAAACAGACTTTTAAATCCATTTATTACGACGGAAGGGCTTGTCTAGACAGGTCTGGAAGAGGGCGCGACACAAAACAAATGTGGGAGCGAGCCTGCTCGCGAATGCGGTGGATCAGTCAATGTTGATGTCGGCTGACACTCGGCATTCGCGAGCAGGCTCCCACAGGGGGCCGTGCAAGGCTTTATGGTTACTTGCAGACAGCGGCGATGGCCTCGGCCAACACGTCCAGACTCCCAAATGCTCCTCTGTAGAGCCGCAAGCCCTTAGCCGGCTTGGTCTGCTTCCTTTATTTCACCGCACGAATGTTTGCACAAAAAAATCACTCGAACCGTCAGCGGGAGGGGGAAGTGGGGCGAATGAACCCGGCACTGGCTGGGGGGATGCCAGAGCATGCGGCGGGTTTTGGCGATATTGAAAAGATTGATCGGATGTATACCAAAAACGAAATCCGGCCAACCAGCCAATTGTTTTTGCAGGTCAATGGGGGCTTAAGAGCAGATCGAAGAATTGGATGGCGTGAACGTGAGTAGGGTGAGCGGGAAGGGTCTGTTTTTATGCTTATATTTGGAAGATAACAGTACCCTTTTGTATAAAGGAACTGTCGCTACCCTCTCCGGCGATCAAAAAAAAGTTAAAAGAATTGTTTTAGACATCTCTTTGTCTCCTGTTGTCCTGATTAACTGCCCATCCTTGAATAGCAATATGGCGGGGAGGTGTCCGGGCTTGAAATCTAGATAATGACGCTTATTCTCATCAATGTGAGCTCTGATAAACTTCACAGGGCCTGAGAGGTCAAGTATGTTAGGGTTATTTTGATTGTAGGTGCTTGCAAGCGCATTGAAGACAGGGACTAGTTCTTTACTTAGGTTGCAAGATTTGTCCCAAAATAGAACCAAGGTCCAAATGTCGGACTGTAGGACCTCTGAAACAAATGTGGCGTCGGTAGTGTCTATTATCAATGCGTTCATTAATGAGTCCTTCTCTTTGATATGGTAAAATCATTTCTAATTGTGATGATTAACATTGCCAGGGCAGATCAACTGCGCCTCGATTCGTTGTGTGATGACGTGTCTAACCTGCACCTTGTAAGGCAAAATAGGACCTGTTCAGGTTTCAGGGGGGGCCAATGCGGGGAAAAGGGTCGTATCACCTCTCAGGATGATTTGTCGCCGGACTTCGCCAAACTCTGCTGCCAGTGTACGCCTGCAATGTGTGGCCACATGTGGGTAGCCAACCTCACGTTTTTCCACACCCTCAGCCCTTCGGCCAAGGCGGTCGGCCGTCTGTTGTTTGACCGCTTGCGCACGTTGTTCCGGGCGCATCAATGGGACTTGTTTGATCAGCTCGGCGCGGTATCAGTGTCGTAATCGCGTAACGTCTCCTCGGCGTCCTCAAATATATCCATCCGGCTTTTTTCCATACTCCGTTAACGCCAACCTGCTTCGCGCTGCCAGTTTCACATCAGACGTGCATAGATTGATGAAAGCGAGAGTGTGTGCCCGAACTCCTCAAGCTTTTCATGTATTTCAAGAGTGTGTTATTTCGATCTGAATATAACGAAAACCCATTTTTCTTTATGTTTGGCAGTCGAAAGTTTATTTGTGTTTAAAGTTTTGCGTCAAGCTTTTTTTGGTTTGGTATTTTGCAGGTTAACTCCTACTAGATAATAGGATTAGTCTTACATGATGAAGGGATTGTTCTGGTTTTTATTGGGCTGAGGTCTGTCATTCTGATGTGTTGGTTGTGTAGGGGTTTTATGGGGTTTGCAAAGGGTTAGAGTGGGGGATTAATAGTTGTTGGCTAATTTGTTGTGTGTTGATGATGTCTCTTTGTTCGGTTTGTTCGGTGATTTTAATGTGTGAGCGTGATGCAAAAAAAGGACGCCAAGGCGTAATGCCGATCAGTTAAGCCATAACGCGATCCGTAGCAGCTGGCGAAGCCTGCGTCCGGCTGTGCAGCAGTCGTAAAGTCAGACAATGCGGTGCGTCAGACTCACCGCGCCCTCAGGATTTACGACTGCTGCGCAGCCGGACGCAGGCTTCGCCAGCTGCTACGGGGTATGTGTTGCTGCTGAGTTTGCTTAACTGATCGGCATTAGGCTCAAGGGCCGCGCTTTTTTTTGCTCATTTATCAAGCATGAGACATCCCGGCTTTGTTTGCGCATTGGGCTCGAATAATCGGTCCTACACGCTTCAGCGATATATCAGAGGCTTCCCACAAAACAATCAGAAAGAAACGATATATGACGGCTGACTTAACATTCTATGGTCTTCAAAAAATTGGAGGGCATATGAAAGCACTTGCAGTAATAATTGTATTGATAGCACTTTATGGCTATGTGAATGGCCATTTTTTTCCTAAAGGATATAACCAGGAACTGGCCTATAAATGCGATATGGATCCGTACAATCCTGATTGCTTACAGCCGCCTCCAGTATTCAAAGGTCCTTAGATAACGCTATAAATTTGATTGCCATCTGCAATCCGGACTACAGCCTCCCCATCCTTGATGACCAAATTTCCATCAGCTTGCAATACCAATCGAAATCGCCCGTTCTCGGACATAAGGTACTGCCCCCGACATTGTTTGATTGGGAGGCAGCACCGGCGTGCCACTTGCCTGAAACGGGGTATATGTAATAGCCATGTGTTTTCACCTTGACCAATGAGTTGTTGAGCGCTCACTCAATCAAGTTCAAATACGGAAATGGTCTTACATATGTATTGCATGGCTTAAATATTGGCGAAACACGCTCTTGGTAGCAGCTGGCGAAGCCTGCGTTCGGCTGCGTAGCAGTCGTGAAATCAGGTGATGTGGTGTTTCAGGAAGACCTCGCGCTCAGGTTTTACGACTGCTGCTCAGCCGAACGCAGGCTTTGCCAGCTGCTACAGATCGTGTTCGGCTTCACTGACAGGCAAGGGCCGCATTTTTTTGCCGGAGAAAAACCGGAGCAGAAAATCGAATAAACCTGTCGATACAGGTGTTCTATGGTTTGTATTCACTTTTTTTCACAATTTGGCCCTTAATCTTTCCTTAACTCACCTATTTCAGACTCTTGATCGTATTTCTCGATATTTCAAAGCGAATTTTTCCGCTTTTATTCGATAGATAAATCGATAGTCTTGGGCCAGCACTCACAGGGATCTAGGCAATGCAGCTACGTAACTCTACCGCCCGCTACGGCTGGGTCAGCATCTTCCTGCACTGGGGCGTGGCGCTGGCCGTATTCGGTTTGTTCGCGCTGGGCCTTTGGATGGTCGGTCTGGGGTACTACGACCCTTGGCGTAAAGCCGGGCCGGATATCCACAAGAGCATCGGGCTGATCCTGCTGGCGGTCATGGTGTTGCGGGTGTTGTGGCGCTTCATCAGTCCACCGCCGCCGACACTGCAAAGCTACAGCCGCCTGACGCGCCTCGGCGCCAAGTTCGGCCATGGCTTTCTTTATCTCACCCTGTTCGCTGTGATGATTGCCGGTTACCTGATTTCCACCGCAGAAGGCGTCGGGATTTCGGTGTTTGACTGGTTTGAAGTACCTGCGCTGGTTTCCGGGCTACCGGACCAGGCAGATACCGCCGGTGCGATTCATCTCTACCTGGCGTGGGTGCTGGTCATTTTTTCCGGTCTCCATGCGTTGGCAGCATTGAAACACCACTTTATCGATCGTGATGTGACCCTGACACGAATGCTGGGTCGCAAAGCCTGACGTTCAAATTTGACTCCCTAGGAATACAAAGCATGTTGAAAAAGACTCTCGCCGCTCTGGCAATCGGTTCTGCGCTGCTGTCCGCTAACGTGATGGCCGCTGACTACACCGTCGACAAACAGGGCCAGCACGCCTTCGTCAACTTCAAGATCAGCCACCTGGGTTACAGCTTCATCACCGGGACCTTCAAGGACATCGACGGCAAGTTCAGTTTCGATGCCGCCAAGCCTGAAGACAGCAAGATCGAGTTCAATGTGCACACGGCCAGCGTGTTCACCAACAACGCTGAGCGCGACAAACACATCTCCAGCAAAGACTTCCTGGACGTGGGCAAATTCGCTGACGCCAAGTTCGTCTCCACCAGCGTTAAATCCACCGGCAAAAACGCCGCTGGCAAAGACACTGCCGACGTGACCGGTGACCTGACTATCCATGGCGTGACCAAGCCTGTCGTGGTCAAGGCCACTTTCCTGGGTGAAGGCAAGGATCCGTGGGGCGGCTACCGTGCCGGCTTCGAGGGCACTACCAGCATCAAGCGTTCTGATTTCGGCACGATGATGGACCTGGGGCCACAGTCCGACGCTGTTGATCTGTACGTTACATTTGAAGGTGTGAAAGCGAAGTAACTTTCGCCGCTGACACAAAAACGCCCCCGACTTCACGGTAGGGGGCGTTTTTTATTGCCTGCCAAAAGTTGAATGGGCACTACAGACCCCTGTGGGAGCGATCTCGCTCCCACAGGGGCTTTGGTAAGTTGAGTATTTGTGCGTGCCCCAGAATACAAAAATGCCCCGGATCTCGCGATCAGGGGCATTTTTGATGACTTCAAAAACTCAGCGATTGCGTGTCAGCAACGCTGGTTTTTCGCCGCGAGGACGGCCTGGCAGTTGATCAAGTTGCTCGGGAGTCGGGAAACGGTCGGTTTTCGACTCCTTGTGAATGATCTTCGGTGCCGGACCGCGCGGGTTCTGCACAGCCGGTTCCGAACGTGGCTGATCATCACGTGCCGGCCGACGGTTGCGGCCTTCTTCGCGACGGGCCTGGCCGTCACGCGGAGCACCGTTACGTGGGCCGCTACGTTTGGCCGGCGGAGTGCCGGTGGTAGCGCCATCACTGCTGCGCGGACCGCTTTGGCGACCCTGTGGCTTGCCGCCGGTGCGCGGAGCACCTGCGCCGGCTGTCGTGCCTTGTGCCGGAGCACCCGGACGGCGGCCACGGCCTTGAGCAGGTTTGGCCTGCGGCACGTAATCGACGCGGTTACCGAAGTTATCGATGTCGTCGTCCAGGAACTCGTCCGGGGCACGATCAGCGGCTGCGCGTGGCGCCGGCCGCTGTTGTTCACGGGCCGGAGTGCCTTCGCGTGGCTTGTGCTCACGTGCAGGGCGTTCACTGCGACCGCTGGCTGCAGGTTTTTCCTTGGCGCCTTTGTCTTTGCCTTTGTCCTTGCGACCGCCGCCACCACCGCTGCCGTTCGGACCGTCGCCGCGCGGGCCACGTGGGTTGCGCGGGTTCCGCACATCCGGACGCTCGCGAACTTCAGGTTTTTCGGCTTCCACAGCGCTGGAATCGAAGCCCATCAGGTTGCCGTCGGCAATCTTCTGTTTGGTCATGCGCTCGATGCTTTTCAGCAGTTTTTCTTCGTCCGGAGCCACCAGCGAGATCGCCTCGCCCGAACGACCGGCACGGCCAGTACGGCCGATGCGGTGAACATAGTCTTCGTCGACATTCGGCAGCTCGAAGTTGACCACGTGTGGCAACTGGTCGATGTCGAGGCCGCGAGCAGCGATGTCGGTGGCCACCAGAATGCGCACTTCACCGGCCTTGAAATCGGCCAGGGCTTTGGTGCGCGCGTTCTGGCTTTTGTTGCCATGGATCGCGACGGCGCTGAGACCGTGTTTGTCCAGGTACTCGGCCAGGCGGTTGGCGCCATGCTTGGTGCGGGTGAACACCAGCACCTGTTCCCAGGCGCCAGCGGTGATCAGGTGCGCCAGCAACGAACGCTTGTGGTTGGCTGGCAGGCGGAATACGCGCTGTTCGATACGCTCGACCGTGGTGTTCGGCGGCGTGACTTCGATGCGTTC
Organism: Pseudomonas sp. IT-P253; assembly: GCF_949768125.1. Classification (NCBI taxonomy): domain Bacteria; kingdom Pseudomonadati; phylum Pseudomonadota; class Gammaproteobacteria; order Pseudomonadales; family Pseudomonadaceae; genus Pseudomonas; species Pseudomonas sp. IT-P253. The sequence continues at coordinate 37,678 of NZ_CATKPT010000004.1, forward strand.
CGGGTTATGCAGCAGCTTGCCGGCGAGGTCGGTGATGTCTTTGGAGAAGGTCGCCGAGAACAGCAGGTTCTGACGTTTGCTCGGCAGGCGAGCCAGGACCTTCTTCACGTCATGGACAAAGCCCATGTCGAGCATGCGGTCGGCTTCGTCCAGCACGAGAATTTCCACGTGGGACAGGTCGACGCTGCCTTGGCCGGCGAGGTCGAGCAGGCGGCCCGGGCAGGCTACCAGCACGTCAACACCACGGGACATGGCCTGAACCTGCGGGTTCATGCCAACGCCGCCGAAGATGCAGGCGCTGACGAACTTCAGGTCACGGGCATAGACCTTGAAGCTCTCGTGCACCTGCGCTGCGAGTTCGCGAGTAGGGGTCAGGACCAGTACGCGCGGCTGGCGCGGGCCGTGACGCTGGGATTTGTCCGGGTGACCGTTGGGGAACAACCGTTCCAGGATCGGAAGGGCGAAGCCGCCGGTTTTACCAGTACCTGTCTGAGCCGCAACCATCAGGTCGCGACCTTGCAACACGGCGGGAATGGCCCGCTGTTGCACCGGAGTAGGCTCGGTATAGCCCGCTGCCTCGATGGCGCGGACTAAAGCCTCGGAGAGACCGAGGGAAGCAAAGGACATGAGTAATCCTGTTTTAGTTAGGGCTTGGCCCAATGGGAGTCTTGCCTGGCGCGAATGGCGTTTAAGAGGACGCAATCCCGTCCGGTCCTGCTGGGCCTCGAAGGCTCATCTGGAGTGCTCGCGCGGGCTGAAAAGCTGCGCTGTAGCGGTGTCGAGATGCCTTTAACGAGTCCGAGCGTCCGGGCGTGAGCCTGGCGGGAAGGCCGGAGTATAACAGAGCAATCACTGCGCGCTGCTTTCCTGCTGCTCAACGGTTTTTTCGCGGGCGGTGGCGTCCCTTGCGGGGTTCACCCCGATCACTGGCTCGGCGCCATAACGCGCGCTCATTTCGGCGTAGGCAGGCTCGCGCTTGAAGCGTTTGAGTTCAGCGCTAAAACGCTGCACCAACAAGTCCATCCCCACATTGCGGCGCAAGGCGAGATACTGGTTTTTCTGACTGATGATCGTCGGGTTTTCGGAGATTTTGTTGCGGATGTCCAATTCGTCCAGCAAGTGCTGACCCACCCGGCGGTCGGTGATCAGCAGGTCAATCCGCCCGCGCAGCAGTTTGCCAAAGTTGGCTTCATGACTCGGCGCTGGCTCACGGGTGAACAGCGTCGATTCGCTGAAATCGTTGCTGTACAGATAGCCTGGCGAGGTACCGATAGTCAGGCCGCGCAGTTCGTCGAGGGTGCGGAATGGATGGGGATGCTCGTTGGCATAGAACATCACGAATTCGACTTCCGACAGCGGTTCGCTTGGATAAAGCAGGGTGGCATCGCGTTCATCGGTGTGGAAAATATCGAGTGCGCCATCCGCCTGACCTTGCTCAAGCATCGACAGGCAACGTTTCCATGGCAGGAACTGCCATTCCACTTCGATGCCCAGGCGTTCGAAAACGATGGCGGTGGTTTCGTAGTCCAGCCCTTGGGCTTTGCCGTTTTCTTCGTACACGTACGGCGCCCACGGCTCGGTGACAATGCGCAGCTTCTCGCCCCGGGCGGCGAAGCTCAGGCAAGTGAAAAGAAATAAGGTAAAAAACTGCGCGATTAAAGGCATGGCTTGAGATTACGACGAGAAATCGGAAAGAGCCAGAAGTTGGATCCAGAAGCTTTATCTCCGTGTGTTGCATCACGATAAACGCGCAATAAAAGCAAAAGATCGCAGCCTTCGCCAGCGCCTACATTGGAATGTGTATCCCCTGTAGGCGCTGGCGAAGGTTGCGATCTTTTGATCTTGCGGGTAACGGCTATTAGCGCGGCAACTTCAGATTGTTCCACACCGCCAGGCTAGGCTCGGCCTGATTCAGCGTGTAGAAGTGCAGCCCTGGAGCGCCACCTTGCAGCAGGCGTTCGCACATCTGGGTGATGACTTGCTCGCCAAAGCCTTGAATGCTCTGGGTGTCGTCGCCGTAGGCTTCCAGCTGCTTGCGGATCCAGCGCGGGATTTCCGCACCGCAGGCATCGGAGAAGCGCGCCAGCTTGCTGTAGTTGGTGATCGGCATGATCCCCGGCACGATCGGGATGTTCACGCCCATCGCCTCTACACGCTCGACGAAGTAGAAGTAGCTGTCGGCGTTGAAGAAGTACTGGGTGATTGCACTGTCGGCACCGGCGTTGGCCTTGCGCACGAAGTTGGCGATATCGTCTTCGAAATTGCGCGCTTGCGGATGCATCTCCGGGTAAGCCGCTACTTCGATGTGGAAATGATCGCCGGTCTCTTCACGAATGAATTCAACCAGGTCATTGGCGTGGCGCATTTCGCCACTGGCCATGCCCATGCCGGAAGGCAGGTCACCGCGCAAGGCAACGATGCGCGAGATGCCGGCTGCTTTGTATTGAGCCAGCAGGCCGCGCAAGTCGTCTTTGCTGTCGCCTACGCAAGACAGATGCGGTGCGGCAGGCACTTTGACTTCGCTTTCGAGTTGCAACACGGTGTTTAGGGTGCGATCACGGGTCGAACCGCCAGCGCCATAGGTGCAGGAGAAGAAATCGGGGTTATACATCGCCAGCTGACGGGCAGTGGCGAGCAGTTTTTCATGCCCAGCGTCGGTCTTCGTAGGGAAGAACTCGAAACTGTAGCGACGGTCTTGGGACATGGTCATATCCTTGGAAACACGAAAACCTTCGAGGCTGCACTATCCCATGTGGGAGCGAGCCTGCTCGCGAAGACGGTTCATCATTCAACATGGATGTCGACTGACACAACGCAATCGCGAGCAGGCTCGCTCCCACAGGGAGAGCGATCAAGCAGCGCCTGTTAGTAACGGTAAGCGTGCGGCTTGAACGGACCTTCGACGGTCACGCCGATGTAGTCGGCCTGAGTCTTGGTCAGTTGAGTCACAACGCCGCCGAAACCGCGGACCATTTCCAGGGCCACTTCTTCGTCGAGTTTCTTCGGCAGTACTTCAACGGTCAGGCGCTCGGCTTTCTGGGCTGGCGACAGGTCGGCGTACTTCTGGCCGAACAGGAAGATCTGAGCCAGGACCTGGTTGGCGAACGAACCGTCCATGATGCGGCTTGGGTGGCCTGTGGCGTTGCCCAGGTTAACCAGGCGGCCTTCGGCCAGCAGGATCAGGTAGTCGTCGTTCTGAGCGTCAAAAGCGCCAGGACCGGTACGGTGAATCTTGTGAACCTGTGGCTTCACTTCTTCCCATGCCCAGTTTTTGCGCATGAAAGCGGTGTCGATTTCATTGTCGAAGTGGCCGATGTTGCAGACAACAGCGCGCTTCTTCAGGGCTTTGAGCATGTTCGCGTCGCAAACATTGACGTTGCCGGTGGTGGTCACGATCAGGTCGATCTTGCCCAGCAGTGCTTTGTCGATGCTGGCTTCGGTGCCGTTGTTGATACCGTCGATGAACGGCGAAACCAATTCGTAACCGTCCATGCAGGCTTGCATGGCGCAGATCGGGTCGACTTCGGAAACCTTGACGATCATGCCTTCCTGACGCAGGGACTGAGCGGAGCCCTTGCCCACGTCACCGTAACCGATGACCAGCGCTTGTTTGCCGGACAGCAGGTGGTCGGTACCGCGCTTGATCGCATCGTTCAGGCTGTGACGGCAGCCGTACTTGTTGTCGTTCTTGCTCTTGGTCACCGAGTCGTTGACGTTGATGGCCGGGATTTTCAGCTCGCCCTTGGCCAGCATGTCCAGCAGGCGGTGAACGCCAGTGGTGGTTTCTTCGGTCACGCCGTGAACGCGGTCCAGGATCGCCGGGTATTTCTTGTGCAGCAGCTCGGTCAGGTCGCCGCCGTCGTCGAGGATCATGTTGGCATCCCAAGGCGCGCCATCTTTCAGGATGGTTTGCTCCAGGCACCACTCGTACTCTGCTTCAGTCTCGCCTTTCCAGGCGAAAACCGGGATGCCGGCAGCGGCGATAGCGGCAGCGGCCTGGTCTTGAGTCGAGAAAATGTTGCAGGACGACCAGCGCACTTCGGCACCCAGGGCAACCAGGGTTTCGATCAGCACGGCAGTCTGAATGGTCATGTGGATGCAGCCGAGAATCTTGGCGCCCTTGAGCGGCTGCTCACCGGCATACTTGCGGCGCAGACCCATCAGGGCTGGCATTTCGGATTCGGCGATGATGGTTTCGCGACGGCCCCAGGCAGCCAGGGACATGTCGGCCACTTTGTAATCGTTAAAATCTGCAGGCGTGATAACAGCGCTCATGATGAGCCTCCATTCGTAATGTATGCGAATGGGCGCCGTTGTGCGTTTAGTGTCTGGTCGATGACGACCAGGCAACGCCCCATCCGAGCCTGACAGGAATACCTGCTGCAGCGCCCCTCGGACAGGTGGCGGGAAAACGGTATCAATGGAACGTTACCGTTTTGAAACGGGGGCGATTATAGCTTTCTTTGAGCGCCAAGTTGCAAGCTGCAAGCGACAAGTTGCGAGTTGCAGCGACAAATCGCAAGCGCCAGGCTACAAGAAGGAGCCGCCCGGCTTTAACTTGCAGCTTGTAGCTTGTAGCTTGTAGCTTGTAGCTTGCCGCTCGAAACTGCTTTTAGGAGTGCATATGAATTTCCACACCCGCAAATGGGTAAAACCCGAAGACCTCAACCCCAACGGCACACTGTTCGGCGGCAGCCTTCTGCGCTGGATCGACGAAGAAGCGGCTATTTACGCCATTGTTCAGTTGGGCAACCAGCGTGTGGTCACCAAGTACATTTCCGAAATCAACTTCGTCAGTGCCTCGCGCCAGGGCGACATCATCGAACTGGGCATCACCGCCACCGAGTTCGGTCGCACCTCGATCACGCTGACCTGCGAAGTGCGCAACAAAATCACCCGCAAGAGCATCCTGACGGTGGAGAAAATGGTCTTCGTCAACTTGGGTGAAGACGGCTTGCCGGCCGCTCACGGTCGGACCGAGATCAAATACGTCAAAGACCAGTTCCAGGATGATGTTATCCACGACTGAGATCGGCGGTGTGCCCTTCGCGAGCAGGCTCGCACACACACAGATATTGTGTACGACCGAGATCAAGTGTGGGAGCCTGCTCGCGAAAGCGGTCTACCCGACAACGATGATTTAACGGACCACTGAACAGCGCTGGACCCCGCGTGTCGTACCTAAATGACACGCCACAGGTTCAGGAGCTTTATGGGCGCAAGACCCCGAACCTCTCGGCGCAAGAGCATGGAGAACAACGCCAGCCAGATGTTTGCCAAAGGCATTGTGTCGGGCTGGATGATCGCCACCAAGATGTGGATGAGCCGGCGCCTGACGATCGCTAAGTAGTCGGGCGAGGTTTCAGCGCTCGCCCGATCTGTCAGGAATCTGCGGTTATGAGCCCGGAATCAGCCATGCCCGGGCTTGATCGACCGTTGTCGAGTTGAAAGGACGCGACGAATTCGGGAAGTTGCGTGAGACGTACTGATCGGCAATCCGCTTGAGCACCGTGTTGTAACCCTTGGCGCTCGTGGTTGCTCGCAAGTCGACGATAGCCCTGTTTAATAATTTGACGTTCGAATCCGGCTGGTCAAGACGATACAAGGAGGGGTAGATCACTTCGCGAATGAAGTTTTCGCACGAGGTGATGATGTTGCGGATGCCCATCTCTTCAATCGCCTTGGTCAAAACCACGGATTTTGGCCCTGTTGTTCCGGCATCCATGCGTTTAACGGCTTGAAGCAGCTCCATGTAATCCGGGTGGTTTCCGTGATTGAGCTTTTTTGCCAGCCACTCGATTTTCCCTGAAGTATTGCCGAGTTCATCCAGGCGGTTGATGGCCTGACGCATGTCGTCGGTCAGTTCCATCTTGTCCGACGCCATGGCTTTTGCGGCCGTTAGCGTTTGCTGCAAATCCGCCAGTGCGAGTTGGGCTTGCTGGCGGAAGGTAATGACTGCCTCAGACGCTTGGTCGTCTTTCAGTTCAATTGCTGCGGCATTGAACAGTTGATCATCGAGGGCCAACAGTGCGCCGCCGATGGAGTTGAAAGTGTACGTTTCACTGCTTCCATGAGCGACCAGGTACTTTTCAACTTCAGTTTGCAGTTTCTTCTGCAAGTGGTCTTTATGCTCTAGCGGCATACTGAAGTTGACAGTGCCGTTCAGGGTACCGGTAAAGTCGCCCTTATCAGTCTTCAAGGGAACGATGACCGTTTTCTTCTCGAAGGCTTTGATGTCCTGGGCTTCTCGTGCGTCTTGAGCCGAGTAGTGCACGCCGACTAATTTGTCGGCCATGGCTGAGGACAGTGAGCCACGATCTTTTTTAATGCCGCCATTCTCGCTCTGGAACTTGAGAATCAACACATCTCTGTCGGGAATGGCGCTCATCGGGAATTGAGGTTCGTAAAGGTCCAGGACCGGTGTGTTGAGCATAATCCCGCCGTCCTGAAATGAAGTCCGCTCACCGTCAGCCTGAAAGGCTAATCCTTGCTCCGAAGGCTTTTGGAAAACAACAGGCAACGAACCTGAAATATGTGCGGCATGCGCCACGTCCATGTTCGGCGTCAGGTTGGCATTAAACACGACCATCTGCGGTCGTCCATCGAACATGGCCGTGCCGGTGATGTGCAGTTGCTTGATTTCAGGCATCTCCTTGTTCAGCGTCTCCAGGTCGCCAAACGTTACGAAGCCGTTGGCTTTAATGTGTTCTACGCAGGTTTTGCTCGCCTCCGAAAACTGTGGTTGCGGATTGTCAGGGGCATGGTTGAAACGCGCCAGAATCGACTCAACCATTTTTTCGCGGATCAGTGTTTCCAGCGGCATGGCTTTGGATTTGAGTCGAGGCATCAGGTCGAACAGTAGACGCCCGATGGAACCGGTCTTGCCCGGGAGCTTGGCTATACCCTTGCCCAGGGTCGAGCTGACATGCTGTATTGGCCCCAGAATTTTGCTTTGGCTGTCGAGCAGTGCGACAAGATTGGTTTCGTCCGACATCTTGTCGAAACCGGCGTGATTCATGCCGCTGGCCAGAAACGCTGCAGAGATAGCACCTGCCGATGAGCCCGAGATGCTCACAATTTTGTCCAGCGCCCGAGACTCCTCCAGCGCTTTCACCATGCCTGAGAAGGCGACACCTTTGGCGCCACCGCCGCTGAGCACCAGACGTTCGATGTCAGGGAGTTTGAGTTCAAGTTCGACTACGCCGTTTTCGTAACGGTGGATCGACAACCCTCGTTCGGTCAGCGAGTTCGCAAGCGTTTCAGACCGGCCCTGACCGACGTGTGAGGCTCCCTTCATGAAATCACCCCAATCATCGCCTACCAGCTCGGCAGATGACGTTTGAGCGGCATTGTTCGATACGGTCAAAAGGTGCGACGAAAACTGTGAATTGTTGGCGGAGCGGATCATGCTTGTCTCTTCCTTGAGGAATATCCGGGAAGTGACACTTTAGGTGTACTTGGATGCAAGCAGAGCCCTGCGCAGCAATTGGCAACAATTGCTCACAAGGGTGTCTAAAAAGTGTTCTGAAGGCTCTGGCGTGAGCCTTTCAGAGGGCTCTGGCTAATCGGCCATACGGTTCGGAAAGTATTCGCACAATGTGCGTCTCCAATGCCTCGACGCTAAAAGCAGATTTCTGAACCGGGTACTGGCTCCCGGATCAGTCAGGCATTAGGGCCAATGTTTTAACGCGACGCTGCCGAGCGATAAAGTACAGCGCCGTCAGCACGGTCAACCCACTGACCAGTGCGCCGGTCCACGGCAAGTCCGCCAGATCGGCACCACTGGCGACGACCAATCCGCCAATCCACGCACCCGCGGCGTTGCCGAGGTTGAATGCACTCTGATTCAACGTCGAACCGAGGTTTGGCGCCTCGTGGGCCTGATCGATGATCAGCAGCTGCAGGATCGGGCACAGGGCGAAGGCGAAAATCCCCCACAACACCAGGGTGATTGCCGCCGGAATGACCGAGTGACTGGTCTGCGTGAACGCGGCCAACACCAACACGACGGCCAGCGCCATGCCCACCAGCGAAGGCAGCAATCGGCTGTCCGCCAGTCGTCCGCCAAGCATGCTGCCTGCCGTCAAACCCACGCCGAACAACAGCAGCATAATGGTCACGCCATGGGGGGTGACACCGGTGATGTCCTGCAGGATCGGCGCGATGTAGGTGAAAACACTGAACAGACTGGTCGATGCCAATACGCTCATGCCCAGGGCCAGCAACACATTGACCTTGCCCAGTACTTTGAACTCACTGGCCAGGTTGGCCTTGTCCATGGCGATGTCCTTCGGCAGCCAGGACCATTGAGCGATGGCGGCAATCACGCCAATCACCGACACCGCCCAGAACGTCGAACGCCAGCCCGCGTATTGTCCGAGTGCCGTGCCCAACGGCACGCCGAGCACGTTGGCCAGTGTCAGGCCGGTGAACATCATGGCAATCGCCTGGGCCCGTTTGTTCGGAGCCACCAGGCCGGCGGCGACCACCGAGCCGATGCCGAAGAACGCGCCGTGACACAGCGCGGTGACCACTCGCGCGGCCATCAGCGTGGCGTAGTTGGGGGCCAGGGCGCACAGGATGTTGCCGAGGATGAACATCAGTGTCATGCCCAGCAGCGTCGCTTTGCGCGGCATGTTGGCGGTGCCGATCGCGAGGATTGGCGCGCCGAACACCACGCCCAGGGCGTAGCCGGTAATCAGCAGTCCGGCGTGGGGAATGCTCACCGCAAGGTCGCGGGCGACGTCGGGCAGCAAGCCCATGATGACGAATTCAGTGGTGCCAATGCCGAACGCGGCAACAGCGAGGGCAAGCAAGGCGAGTGGCATGCGCAAGGTCTCTGTCGGTAGTCTTGACGCGTTGATCAGGCATACGCATGCCATTGACCGTTCTCGACGAGAGCGGGCAGGGGCAAAAATTATTGGAATTAGTCTGTGCGCAACTGAGTGCGGCGTGGTCGCGTGCAGTATAAACAGCTACTGACCTATGGCGAATCAATTATCTCCGCGGCCTTTGTAGGAGCGAGCAAGCTCGCTCCTACCCGGGGGATTGTGGGGACATAAAAGGAGTGTGCCGTGCTTGCAACAGCACTGGTGTTGGTGGCGGCGCTGTTGCACGCGGCGTGGAATACCCTGATCAAATTCAGCGCCGAGCGGCTGCTGGTGGTGGCCTGTATGGACACGGTGGCGATGCTCTTCGTCGCCGTGATGTTGCCGTTCGTGGCGTTGCCGCCAATCGAAATTTGGCCGTGGATTCTAGCGTCGGCGGCGTTCGAGTTGCTCTATCGCTATTTGCTGATCCAGGCGTATCGGGTCGGCGACCTTGGGTTGGTCTATCCGCTGATGCGTGGTTTGTCACCTTTGGTGGTACTGGCGCTGACGCTGGTCTTTGCCGGGGAAGTGCTGACGTATCAGCAGATCTTCGGGATTCTGCTGATTCCCTTCGGCATGCTGTGCCTGCTCTGGCAGGGCGGCGGCGGTGCGCGCTTGCCGTGGTCGATGCTGCCGGTGGTGGCACTCATCGGCTTGTGCATTGGCTGCTACACGTTCATCGATGGCCAGGCGTTGCGGCGCTGGTCGCATCCACTGGACTACCTGGTCTGGGTCACGCTGCTGAGTGCCTGGCCGTTCCCGTTGCTGGCGTGGGTGTTCAAGCGCCCGGCATTCATGTTGTTTTGGCGTGAGCAGTGGCGACTGGGGTTGGCGGTCGGGTTTTGTGTGTTGTTCAGCTACGCTCTGGTGCTGTGGGCCATGCAGTTGGGCTCGATTGCCGAAGCGGCAGCATTGCGCGAAATCAGCGTGATCCTGGTGGTGCTGTGCGGCATGCGCTACCTGAAAGAACCTTTCGGCCGGCCACGGCTCTTAGCCTGTGGGCTGGTGCTGGTTGGCATGCTGGTTATGAAGTTTTGACGTGAATTCGTATTTCTAAAAAAGGGACTGCTCTATGACGGTTGCTCTGTGGTGCATTTTGATCGCGATTTTCCTGCCCTACCTCTGCGCGTGTATCGCCAGGGTCGGTGGCAGGTTTGGGCTGAAGGACAACCATGACCCCCGGGACTTTCTCGAGTCACTGAATGGGTGGGGTAGACGCGCACATGCGGCGCAACTGAACAGTTTTGAAGTGACCCCGGCGTTCGCGGCGGCAGTAATCGTCGCGCACCTGGCCGGCAATGCCGAGCTGGTGACGATCAATGTGCTGTCGGTGTTGTTCATCACCAGCCGGTTGCTGTACATCATTTGCTACCTGGCGGACTGGGCGATTTTGCGTTCGCTGGTGTGGGGCGTGGGGTTGGGATTGATTGTGAGTTTTTTTGTGGTGTCTGTTTAAGAGCAAGATCAAAAGATCGCAGGCTGCGCCAGCTCCTACATTGACCGGGTTCGCGGATGAACATCGATCCCTGTAGGAGCTGGCGCAGCCTGCGATCTTTTGACTTTAGAGCTTGTCAGCCACCTGCGGCACTTGCGGTAATACCGCGCCTTTGGGCCACAACATCCAGATCTGCCCCTGCTGTTTCATGTCCCCGGCCAGTTGCCCGGCCGCCTCACCCGTGCCCCAGAACAGATCCGCTCGAACTTCGCCGGCAATCGCGCCGCCGGTGTCTTGAGCCGCTACCGGGCGAACCAGTGCAGTACCGTCCGGTCGGGTGGTGGATAACCACAACAGACTGCCGAGCGGAATCACTTTGCGATCCACTGCCGCGCTATAACCGGCGGTCAACGGAACGTTCAGCGAGCCGCGCGGCCCTTCGTTGCTGTCGGGATTGCGGGTGAAGAACACGTAGCTCGGGTTGCTGCCGAGCAGTTCCGGGATGCGCGTCGGATTGGCTTTGGCCCAGGCGCTGATAGCGCCCATGGTCACGTCTTCTTTCTTCAATTCACCCTGGTCCACCAGCCAGCGACCAATCGGTCGATATGGATGTCCGTTTTGATCGGCATACGCAATGCGCAACTGACGACCATCGTCGAGCTGGATGCGCCCCGAACCCTGGATTTGCAGGAATTGCAGGTTCATCGGATCGGTCAGCCAGGCCACGACCGGGGCCTTGACCCCTTTGGTCTCAATCGTTGCCGCATCGTCGTAAGGCTTGAGCACACGACCTTCGAGTCGACCGCGCAGGCGTTTGCCCTTGAGTTCGGGGTAGAGGCTGTCCAGCGAGACAATGATCATGTCCTCTGGAACGCCGTACACCGGGATATTTGCGACGTTGGTCTGAGTCAGGCTGCCGGGGTAGACCGGCTCGTAGTAACCGGTGATCAACCCGTTGGGATTGTCGTTGGCGGCACGCAGGCCGTAGACGTCGAGGTTCTGTTTGAGGAAACCGCGAATGTCGTTGGCGGACTGCGGCACATTGGCGGCCGCTGCGCAGGTCGAGCCCCAGACCGGGTCGGCTTTGAGTCGGGTGCAGGCACTGCGCCATGAACCGAAACCAGCCACCAGGTCATTGTCGGATACGGTCGGAAGCGCTTCCCACGTGGCGCTGGAGTAGGTGGCCAGGGCGTGGGTTTTGGGTTTGTTGTTGTCACCACCGGTGCAGCCAGCAAGCACGGCTACCATCGGAAGGGTCCAGGCCAGGCTGTGACGCCATGCCTTGAGACGGCTGTTCATGGAGTAATTCCTTTGTCGGTTGCCTGAGTGCTCCATGCGTTCAAACAACCCGTGTTGTTAATAGGGCTATTGGTCTTTGCCGATGACGCGGGGATACTGGCCGCCGTTCCCGTGATCTGAAGCCATCATGACTCTTAAAAAACTTTCTGTTGTATTGCTGGCCTGCCTGACGTTGTCTGCTTGCGGCGGCGTAGACCCTAATTCGCCATTGGGTCAGCGCAAGGCTATTTTCAAGCAAATGCTCAAGACCGGTGAAGACCTGGGCGGCATGTTACGTGGCCGCATTCCGTTCGACGGCCCGAAATTCGCAGCAGGCGCCGAGAAACTTGACGCCTTGTCCCATGAACCCTGGAAACATTTCCCGCAGGTGCGAGAAGAAGATCACACCAGCGCCAAGGATAACGTGTGGCAGCAACAGGCACGCTTCCAGGAAATGGCCCGCAACCTTGAAGGCGCTACCGGCGAATTGGTGATGACCAGCAAAGTTGAGCCTTACAAGGTCAGCAATCTGGGACCTGCGGTGCAGAAGGTCGAAGATGCCTGCAGTGCGTGCCATAAACAGTTTCGGGATCATTGATCAGTAGCGCATTCCCTGTGGCGAGGGGGCTTATTTATCCAGCTCGTCCAGTGCGTCCTGCAATGCCTTGCGGGACTCAGCGAGTTTGTCTTTGCGGCTGTTGATCTTGTCGGGGTCGCCTTTTTTCATGGCCTTGTCGAGATCCGCCTGACGCTTGCTGACGTCGTGCTTGGCATCAAGCACATTGTTTTCCCGTTCTTTCTTCAGGGAGGCGTCGGTGCAGTGGGCGGTCACTTCACTCAGGGCCGTTTCCAGGCCTGCCTGCTGATCGGCGTTGCCGCGGGATTTGGCCAGTTCGATCTGATTGATGATGCCCTGCTTCTTGGCGGCACACCCGGTCAGCCCCGGAGCCTCTTCGCCGGCCATCAGCGGTGCGGCTATCACACTGCAAAGAGCCAGCAGGGCGAGCGGTGAAAGAAATTTCATAAAAGCTCCATGTGAAAAGGCAATCAGGTCAATGTGGCGATGAGCTGTTTGAGCCCATCGCTACCATTGGGTTCCCGGGTACGCGGGCATCATCGATCGCTAAAAACCGTCGACACCCGCCACACGTAATATTTCACTTAAGGCCAGGACCTGTGGGTCGCGGAAAAATGCGCTCAATTGCGCCGCGCGTCCCGGACCGATGCCGGCCTCAGCCTGCCATTGTTCGGTGTTTCGTTGCGCCAGCGCCTGCCAGGAATCGGCAAGCTGTGCCTGGCCAGTCGGTGGCAAACCCAAGGCTTTGAGCCAGCGAATGAATGGGCGTTGTCGGGCACTGCTGAAGCTGTGCAAAAGACGAGCGGTGCTGCGTTCGCCGAAGCCGTCAATGTTAGCAAGCTCTTGGGCATCGAGGGTCAACCAATCCAGCAGGCCATTCAGGTGGCCTGTTGCGAAAAGTTTCTCCCACGTACCAGGACCGACATGAGGCAAAGCCAGCCCCTGTTTGCCGCTGAGCCAGGTCAATCGCGCAAGAAATTGGCTCTCGCACCCTGGTGTCGGCTGCCAACAGCTTAAATGATGAAAGTCGGCGGCCACCGGTACGTTCAATAGAGGGCGCTCGGTGGCGCGTAGAACGACCCCGTCAAGCGTTGGAATAGTCAGTCCCGCCAGGCTGATAGACACCTGATCACCGGGGCGGATATCCAAGGCTTCCCATCGTTGCAGGGAGCTGACGCTGACGCGCTTGACCTGGCGGTCATCGAGCGTCACAGGGTTCAGGTCCAGCACCGGTGTGATCCGTCCGGTACGACCGATCTTGAAGTCAACGTCGCGCACCTCGGCCAGCGCCTGGGCAAAGGGGTATTTCCAGGCGCTGGCCCAGTAAGGTGTTTTCGCCTGCCAGCGTTCGGCCAAGGGGCGCTGGCTCTGGCGCAGGACCACGCCGTCACTGGCAAAGGGCAGGGGCGAGCGATACCAGTGATCGCGCCAGCGTTCAGCCTCGGCAAATGCCTTGATCGGCTGACTGTAGGCAACGGTACTCGGGAAGCCCAGTTCATCCAGCGTCACCAGGCGGGAGGGCAAATGGGCCGGGCCTTGTGGCCAATCCCAGATAAACAACCCGATACCGGCGGCTTGCTCAGCATCGAGTTGCTTGCGGGTCATCAGGCCGGCCACCGTGGAGCGGGCGTTGAGACTGCCGGATTCGGCTTGTACGTGGTCGGTCAGACGCCAATAGAGTTCGCCTTGCACCACCAGGTCCAGCGGTTGTGCCAGTTGCCGGGGGACGGCGGGGATGAGCAGCGCCGAGGTCGTCCAGTCTTGTCCATTCACTCCGTCACCGCGACTGATGGCTTGGTGCAGCACGCCACGGCGATAGACCAGCGTCACGGCCACGCCGTCGACCTTGGGTTGTACCCAGATGTCCTTGCGGCCACGCAGCCAGTGTTCGACCGCTCGACCGTCGCGCAGTTTTTCCAGGCCGGTGTGAGCGATGGGGTGGGCAATGTTGCCGCCAGCCGTGCGCAATGGTTCAGGCGCCAGACCCAAGTCAAAACACTCACGCCATTCGATCAGTCGTGCACGGGACTGATCGTAGAGTTCGTCGGCGACCAATGAGCGGCCGCGGTGGTGATAGTTGTCGTCCCAGAGATCGATTTGTTTTTGAAGTGCCGTGATTTCGTCCAGCACCCGGGCGGATGGCCAGTCGGGGCAGTTTGTGGCGTTTGAGGTCAGGCAGACCAGTGCGAGGAAGGCAGAGGAAAACAAGCGCAAAAGCATTGGGAGCGTCCTTGCTCGAGTGAGGTGTTTGAAGGCTAGTCAGTATTTTCGGGCGGGGAGGGTGGGTGTTTTGCGTTGTGTTTCCGGGTGACTGGGCCGGCCTCTTCGCGAGCAGGCTCGCTCACAAGGAATACGCGTTCTCCCTGTGGGAGCGAGCTTGCTCACGAAGGCGGCGACACGGTGTAAAGCGAAAGGCAATAAAAAGCCCCGCACGGAGAACCGTGCAGGGCTTTTGGTACCGCCGGGGAAGTGTTACAGGCCGGCAGCCGAACGCAGGTGGTCGGCGCGGTCGGTTTTTTCCCAGGTGAACGTGGTGAACGTGTCGTCGCCCACAGTCTTGGTGGCCGGGGTGCGACCGAAGTGGCCGTACGCAGCGGTTTCCTGGTACATCGGGTGCAGCAGGTCGAGCATGGTGGTGATCGCGTATGGACGCAGGTCGAACACTTCGCGAACCAGTTTGACGATTTTGTCGTCGCTGATTTTGCCGGTGCCGAATGTGTTCAACGAGATCGAAGTCGGTTGAGCGACACCGATTGCGTAGGACACCTGAATCTCGCAGCGCTCGGCCAGGCCGGCAGCGACGATGTTCTTGGCCACGTAACGACCGGCGTAGGCTGCCGAGCGGTCAACCTTCGATGGATCTTTACCGGAGAATGCGCCACCGCCGTGACGGGCCATGCCGCCGTAGCTGTCGACGATGATCTTGCGGCCGGTCAGACCGCAGTCGCCTACCGGGCCGCCGATGATGAACTGGCCGGTCGGGTTGATGTGGAACTGGGTGTCTTTGGTCAGCAGTTCGGCAGGCAGTACGTGCTTGACGATCAGCTCCATCACGCCTTCGCGCAGGTCTTTGTAGGACACTTCAGGGTTGTGCTGGGTCGACAGAACAACGGCGTCGATACCGACAACCTTGCCGCCTTCGTAACGGCAAGTCACTTGCGACTTGGCGTCCGGGCGCAGCCAAGGCAGCAGGCCGGATTTACGGGCTTCGGCCTGACGCTGAACCAGCTGGTGCGAGAAGGTGATCGGTGCTGGCATCAGCACGTCGGTTTCGTTGCTGGCATAGCCGAACATCAGGCCCTGGTCGCCAGCGCCCTGATCTTCAGGCTTGGCACGGTCAACGCCCTGGTTGATGTCAGGGGACTGCTTGCCGATGATGTTCATCACGCCGCAAGTGGCACCGTCGAAGCCGACATCGGAGCTGTTGTAGCCGATGTCCAGAATGACGTTACGCACGATCTCTTCCAGATCGACCCAGGCCGACGTGGTGACTTCACCGGCGATGATTGCCACACCGGTTTTCACCAGGGTCTCGCACGCCACGCGGGCGAACTTGTCTTCAGCAATGATGGCGTCCAGCACCGCATCGGAAATCTGGTCGGCGATTTTGTCCGGATGCCCTTCGGACACGGACTCTGAGGTGAAGAGGGAGTATTCGCTCATCTCGATTTTTTCCTGAATTTACCGATGGTGAGTGTCGCCAGTTGGCCGCTGAAAGTGGCGGACCTGAATCTGGAAACCATTACGTAAGCCTACATAGAGGCTTTCCCCGGGAACGAGTCCCGCAGCGGTGGCCCAACGGGCCAAATCGTCCTGTTCAAACCCTAACCAGAGATCACCGCAGGCCTCCTTGGCCCAACTCTGGTTGTGGCTACATAACTCTGTCACGAGCAGGCTACCGCCCGGTTGCAGCAATTGGGCCATGTGCTTGAGCGCTTCGGCCGGCGCGGCGAAATGGTGCAGCACCATGTTCAGTACAACGCAGTCAGCCTTGAGGCTTACACCGTTCAATGCATCGGCCAATTGCAGGCTGACGTTAGTGAGCGTTTCACGTTCGCAGACCTGGCGCGCCAGTTCGAGCATCGCCGGGCTATTGTCCAGCGCGGTCACCTGAGTGAAGCGGTGTGCCAGTTCCGGCAAAAATGCACCGTCGCCAGGGCCGACTTCGATGGCTGTGGCACCTGCGTTGAAACTCAGCTTATCGAGCAGCGCCACCACGCTTTCGCGGTACTGCGGCAAGCCGGCGATCAAGTCTTGCTGGGCGCGGAATTTCTCCGCGACCCGTGAGAAAAAGTCCTGGCTGGCCGCCGCTCGTTGTCCATGAACCTGACCGATCCGCGACTGCACATCGGCAGGCAGGGTCAGGTTGTCCACTTCTTCCAGTAGCGCGGCGTGCAGCTTGCCACCCAGCAAGTCGGTGTGGGGCAGGGCGCGACGGTAGAAAATCGCGTTGCCTTCACGACGAGTCGCCACCAGGTCGGCCTGTGCCAATACCTTGAGGTGGTGACTCATCCCCGACTGGCCGATGCCGAAAATCTGCGCCAGTTCCAGTACGCCAAACGAATCGTTGGCCAGCGCGCGCAATACATTCAGCCGCAGAGGATCGCCACCGGCTTTGCACAGGGCCGCCAGCTCGTCGCAATCGTCATGTTGAATGGAGGGCACACGTAGATTCATAAGGCCAGCAGTCTAGTGACCGTCAGAAATCATCGCAAGGGCAATATCAAAAAGTTTTGATATTGCTCGATAGATGGCACTTCTGAAGCCTTGTTTCACTCTACAAACGAATAGCAGAAAGGTTTCATCAGGCGAAACCGTCGCTAACCATGGGAAAAACGTCTCCAGATGACTATCTGTCATTGCCCCGAGGCGGCCCGGTGAGGGAAAATGCTCGCCTTTTTTCCGTTTCGTTTTATCTAACCCCCAGGAGATCAGCGATGCCCAGCCGTCGTGAGCGTGCCAACGCCATTCGTGCCCTCAGCATGGATGCCGTGCAAAAAGCCAACAGCGGCCATCCCGGTGCCCCTATGGGTATGGCGGATATCGCCGAAGTACTTTGGCGTGACTACCTGAAGCACAACCCGAGCAATCCATCGTTTGCCGACCGCGACCGCTTCGTGCTGTCCAACGGTCACGGCTCGATGTTGATTTACTCGCTGCTGCACCTGACCGGCTACGACCTGTCGATCGATGACCTGAAACAGTTCCGCCAGCTGCACAGCCGCACCCCGGGTCACCCGGAACTGGGCTATACCCCAGGCGTTGAAACCACCACCGGTCCACTGGGCCAAGGCCTGGCGAACGCGGTAGGTTTTGCCCTGGCTGAAAAAGTCCTGGCGGCGCAGTTCAACCGTCCTGGCCATAACGTTGTCGACCATCACACCTACGTGTTCCTGGGCGATGGCTGCATGATGGAAGGCATTTCCCACGAAGTCAGCTCGCTGGCCGGTACTTTGGGTCTGGGCAAGCTGATCGCTTTCTACGATGACAACGGCATCTCCATCGATGGCGAAGTCGAAGGCTGGTTCACCGACGACACCCCAAAGCGTTTCGAAGCCTACAACTGGCAGGTGATCCGCAACGTCGACGGTCACGACCCGGAAGAAATCAAGATCGCGATCGACACCGCGCGCAAAAGCGATCAGCCAACCCTGATCTGCTGCAAGACCACCATCGGTTTCGGTTCGCCGAACAAGCAAGGTAAAGAAGACTGCCACGGCGCCCCATTGGGCGAAGCGGAAATCGCTCTGACCCGTACTGCACTGAAATGGAACTACGGTCCGTTCGAAATCCCGGCTGACATCTACGCCGAGTGGGACGCCAAGGAAGCCGGCCGCGCGGCCGAAGCCGAGTGGGATCAGCGTTTCGCCGCTTACTCTGCGCAATTCCCTGAGCTGGCCAACGAACTGGTCCGTCGTTTGAGCGGTGACCTGCCAGCCGACTTCTCGGAAAAAGCCTCGGCGTACATCGCTGAAGTCGCAGCCAAGGGCGAAACCATCGCCAGCCGTAAAGCCAGCCAGAACGCCCTGAACGCGTTCGGTCCATTGCTGCCTGAGTTCCTCGGTGGCTCGGCTGACCTGGCCGGTTCCAACCTGACCCTGTGGAAAGGCTGCAAAGGTGTTACGGCGCAAGACGCCAGCGGCAACTACATGTACTACGGCGTTCGCGAATTCGGCATGACTGCCATCATGAACGGCGTGGCGCTGCACGGCGGCCTGGTGCCTTACGGCGCGACCTTCCTGATGTTCATGGAATACGCCCGCAACGCAGTGCGCATGTCGGCCTTGATGAAGCAGCGTGTGATTCACGTCTACACCCACGACTCCATCGGTCTGGGCGAAGACGGCCCGACTCACCAGCCAATCGAGCAACTGGCCAGCTTGCGTTGCACGCCGAACCTCGACACCTGGCGCCCGGCCGATGCCGTGGAATCGGCAGTGTGCTGGAAGTGCGCGCTGGAGCGTAAAGACGGTCCGTCGGCGCTGATCTTCTCGCGTCAGAACCTGCAGCACCAAACCCGCAATGCGATCCAGATCGCCGAGATTTCCCGCGGCGGTTACGTGTTGAAAGACTGCGCAGGCGAGCCTGAGCTGATCCTGATCGCCACCGGTTCGGAAGTGGGCCTGGCGGTTCAGGCTTACGACAAGCTGACCGAACAAGGTCGCAAAGTGCGCGTTGTTTCGATGCCTTGCACCAGCGTGTTCGATGCCCAGGACGCTGACTACAAGCAATCGGTTCTGCCGTTGCAAGTCAGCGCCCGTATCGCCATCGAAGCCGCTCACGCGGACTATTGGTACAAGTACGTGGGCCTGGAAGGTCGCGTGATCGGCATGACCACCTACGGCGAGTCGGCGCCTGCGCCTGCCTTGTTCGAAGAGTTTGGCTTCACCCTGGAAAACATCCTGGGTCAGGCTGAAGAACTGCTGGAAGACTAAGTCCAACAGTTGCGTTGTCCGGGCTGACGTCTTCGCGAGCAGGCTCGCTCCCACCAGGATTTTCACCGACCCTGTGGGAGCGAGCCTGCTCGCGAAAGCGTCGGTCCGGACAACATTGCAATGACGGTTTCACCACGGTAATCGAGAACCCCATGCCTCAACCGCGTCCTTACAAAGTTGCACTCAACGGCTACGGCCGGATTGGTCGTTGCGTCTTGCGTGCGTTGTTTGAGCGAGGCTCGACGGCCGGGTTTGAAATTGTCGCGATCAACGATCTGGCGGACATGGCCAGCATCGAATACCTGACACGCTTTGACTCCACTCACGGGCGTTTTCCCGGCGAAGTGAGGGTCGACGGCGATTGTCTGCATATCAATGGCAACTGCGTGAAGGTCTTGCGCAGTGCCACCCCCGAAGGCATCGATTGGGCGTCGCTGGAAGTCGATCTGGTGCTGGAGTGCTCCGGCGCATACCACACACGTGAAGACGGCCAGCGGTTTCTCGACGCCGGCGCGCCGCGCGTGCTGTTTTCCCAGCCGATGGCCAGCGAGGCGGATGTCGACGCCACCATCGTCTATGGCGTGAACCAGGATTGCCTGACCGGTGACGAGTTGCTGGTGTCCAACGCGTCCTGTACCACCAACTGCGGCGTGCCGCTGTTGCGCCTGCTGGATCAGGCCATTGGCCTGGAGTATGTGTCGATTACCACCATTCACTCGGCAATGAACGATCAGCCAGTGATCGATGCCTATCACCACGAAGATCTGCGCCGCACCCGTTCGGCGTTCCAGTCGGTGATTCCAGTGTCCACTGGTCTGGCGCGCGGCATCGAACGACTGCTGCCGGAACTTGCCGGGCGAATTCAGGCCAAAGCCGTACGGGTGCCGACGGTTAACGTGTCTTGCCTCGATATTACAATGCAGACCGTGAGCGACACCGATGCCACCGAGGTCAACCGGATTCTGCGCGAGGCCGCCACCAGCGGTCCGCTCAAAGGCCTTCTGGCCTACACCGAGCTACCCCACGCAAGCTGTGATTTCAACCATGACCCACATTCGGCGATCGTCGATGCCAGTCAGACTCGAGTTTCCGGCCCGCGGCTGGTAAACATCCTGGCCTGGTTCGACAACGAATGGGGTTTTGCCAACCGCATGCTGGACGTTGCAGAACACTATCTGCAAACAGCTACTTCACCCCTTGTCTCTAAAGAACAGTAACTCAGGAATTGCGACCCATGACCGTGTTGAAGATGACCGACCTCGATCTGCAAGGTAAGCGCGTACTGATCCGCGAAGACCTCAACGTCCCAGTCAAGGACGGTGTTGTCACCAGCGATGCGCGAATCCTGGCCTCGCTGCCGACCATCAAGCTGGCCCTGGAAAAAGGCGCGGCCGTGATGGTCTGCTCCCACCTTGGCCGTCCGACCGAAGGCGAGTTCTCTTCGGAGAACAGCCTCAAGCCAGTCGCTGACTACCTGAGCAAGGCGCTGGGGCGCGAAGTGCCGTTGGTGGCCGATTACCTGGGCGGCGTCGACGTAAAAGCCGGCGAAATCGTGCTGTTCGAAAACGTGCGCTTCAACAAGGGCGAGAAAAAGAACGCTGACGAACTGGCCCAGCAATACGCCGCCCTGTGCGACGTGTTCGTGATGGATGCCTTCGGCACCGCTCACCGCGCCGAGGGTTCGACCCACGGCGTGGCCAAGTTTGCCAAAGTGGCGGCGGCTGGCCCGTTGCTGGCTGCCGAGCTGGATGCACTGGGCAAAGCCCTTGGCGCCCCGGCTCAACCAATGGCGGCCATCGTTGCCGGCTCCAAGGTGTCGACCAAACTCGATGTACTCAACAGCCTGAGCCAGATCTGCAACCAGCTGATCGTCGGCGGCGGCATTGCCAATACCTTCCTGGCCGCTGCCGGTCACCCGGTTGGCAAGTCCCTGTACGAGCCGGACCTGTTGGAGACCGCTCGCGCCATCGCCGCCAAGGTGAGTGTGCCTTTGCCGGTCGACGTTGTGGTCGCCAAGGAATTCGCTGAAAGCGCCACCGCAACCGTCAAGTTGATTGCTGACGTGGCGGCAGACGACATGATTTTGGACATCGGCCCACAGACCGCGGCGAATTTCGCCGAGCTGCTGAAGTCGTCCAAGACCATTCTGTGGAACGGCCCGGTGGGCGTGTTCGAATTCGATCAGTTCGGTAACGGCACCAAAGTCCTGGCTCAGGCCATCGCCGAAAGCTCGGCGTTCTCGATCGCTGGCGGCGGTGACACCCTGGCCGCTATCGATAAGTATGGCGTTGCTGATCAAATCTCCTACATTTCTACTGGCGGCGGCGCGTTCCTTGAATTCGTCGAAGGCAAGGTTCTGCCTGCCGTTGAAGTCCTGGAAAGCCGGGCCAAGGGCTGAGGCCGCCCATTTGACCAGGCAAAGGAGTGTTGAGATGGTCAAGACGTTAGCGCTGTTGATCGTCGCGGGTATGCTGGCGGCTTGCGGGAGTAACCCGAAAGCCAAGCCGGATCCGGCGCCGTCTGCGCCGCAGAACGGCTGTTACCAGGCCGACTGGCAGGCGGAAACCAACCCGGTGATCAACAAGCGTTCCGGGCCCGAAGGCCTGGATAAATACGAGACACCGACGCCGGCCAAGGAACGTGGCTGCCCTTGACGGGTCTGACTCTTTACTCAGGGCTGGTAGCGTGCGCCGCCAGTCGAGGAACACGGATGAAAGGTTTTATCGCCGTTACGGCGTTGGCATTGCTGGCAGGTTGCTCCAGTTTGAACCTGTTCAAGCCCGCTGAATCGACGGACAGTTGGACCACCTGGACCTGCGACAGCCAGGCCAAAGTGGTTTGGCGCTACAGTGACGACAGCCACAAGGAAGTCGACGTTCGCCTGGGTGGGGCCGATCAGGTCTACCGCTTGAAACTCGAGGCGGGCGCCGAAGGTTCGCTGTACAGCAACGACATGCTGGCGTTTCACGTAAAAGGTGAGGAAGGCCTGGTGTATTGGGTCGCCACCAATGATTTGATTGGCCGCGGTTGTAAAGCGCAGTAATTGAAGGCACGCGCCAAACCGTAGGAGCGAAGCTTGCTCGCGAAGAGGCCAGCACATTCAACACATGTGTTGGCAGTTAAACCGCTTTCGCGAGCAAGCTTCGCTCCTACAGGGAATCGAATACCGAATTCGCAGCCCGGGCCAACCCCCCGATCTGCAATAACTTGAATAGCCGCCGCCGCTACGGCAGGCTGGCACGATTAACGACCCTCAACCGGGAGAGACACACACAATGGCACTTATCAGCATGCGCCAGATGCTGGACCACGCAGCCGAGTTCGGCTACGGCGTTCCAGCCTTCAACGTCAACAACCTTGAACAGATGCGCGCCATCATGGAAGCGGCTGACAAGACTGACTCCCCGGTGATCGTCCAGGCTTCGGCCGGTGCTCGCAAATACGCTGGCGCGCCGTTCCTGCGTCACCTGATCCTCGCAGCAATCGAAGAGTTCCCGCACATCCCGGTGTGCATGCACCAGGACCACGGCACCAGCCCTGACGTCTGCCAGCGTTCCATCCAACTGGGCTTCAGCTCGGTGATGATGGACGGTTCCCTGGGCGAAGACGGCAAGACCCCGACCGACTACGACTACAACATTCGTGTCACCCAACAAACCGTGGCCATGGCTCACGCCTGCGGCGTATCGGTAGAAGGCGAGCTGGGCTGCCTGGGTTCGCTGGAAACCGGCATGGCCGGTGAAGAAGACGGCATCGGCGCCGAAGGCGTTCTGGATCACAGCCAAATGCTGACCGACCCGGAAGAAGCCGCTGACTTCGTCAAACGCACTCAGGTCGACGCCCTGGCCATCGCCATCGGCACCAGCCACGGCGCGTACAAGTTCACCAAGCCGCCTACCGGCGACGTGCTGGCCATCGACCGTATCAAAGAAATCCACAAACGCATCCCGAACACCCACCTGGTAATGCACGGTTCGTCTTCGGTGCCACAAGACTGGCTGGCGATCATCAACCAGTACGGTGGCGACATCAAAGAAACCTACGGCGTACCAGTTGAAGAAATCGTCGAAGGCATCAAGCACGGCGTGCGCAAGGTCAACATCGACACCGACCTGCGTCTGGCATCCACCGGTGCGATGCGTCGCCTGATGGCCACCAACCCGAGCGAATTCGACCCACGTAAATTCTTCGGCGCCACCGTGACTGCCATGCGCGACGTGTGCATTGCCCGTTACGAAGCCTTTGGTACTGCAGGCAACGCTTCGAAGATCAAGCCGATCTCGTTGGAAGGGATGTATCAGCGTTACCTCAAAGGTGAGTTGAACGCCAAGGTCAACTAAGCCTCCAGCGTTCAAGAAACACAAAAAAACCCGCAGAGATGCGGGTTTTTTTGTGGGCGAATGCCCGATTCGTTTCCCATCCCGTAACCGCAACCCGTAGCAGCTGCCGAGCCTGCGAGGCTGCGTTCGGCTGCGTAGCAGCCGTAAAGACCAGAGACAATGTTTTTCAGATATACCGAGTTCGCCGGATTACGACCGCTTCGCGGCCGAACGCAGCCTCACAGGCTCGGCAGCTGCTACGGAGCGATCCGCCTTACTTATCGTGATCAATATCCAGCGTGCTGAACGTTACTTGCCCGCCTTCGCTGGTGTACCCGGTATTGTCTTGCACATAAACCCCTGCCTTGAAGTACAGCGGCTTGTCGCGCCAGGTAGTGCTGATGTCCGTGTCCCACTGGTAGCCTGCGGCACTGATGCCCAGCGCGCCGCCAGGGCTCAGGTGAATCAGGTAGGAAAATTCCTGACCCAGTTTCACGCCAGTGGCGATGGTGATTACCCGGCCTTCGTCGTCATCGGGGTGCATTCGCACTTTGGCCACGATGTTGCCTGTCTGCGTAGTGGTCTTGTACTGATATTCGACCTTCACCAAGGGCTTCTGGCTGTTGTAGGCGTGGATCTGGCCGATGACGATCTTGCCGGAGCTGGGTACCTGATTCACCGCCAGGGTGGCATGCAGGGAGTTGTCAGCCTCCGGGTAAAGCCAGTTGTGCAGGGTGCCGTTGCTGTAGGTTTCGCGTAGTTCAGTGCGGGGATACTTTGCATTTACGGTTTTAGAGCCGGTAACCGGGGTCCAGAAAAACAAGGTGCCGGTGTCGGAGTGGAAGTATTGATCCTTGAAGCCATCTACCAGTTTTTGCGTGTCAACGGTGTACGGCGGATTACCGACAGGAACACTGAGGTTCCAGGTTGCGAGATCGATCATAGATAAAGCTTCCACAATTTTTACAGCACGATCGTGCCAGAAGCTCTAGCACGGGCATTGGAGGGCTGTCTTTATAAGCGCAGACGGCAGGTCTGTTAATGTCTGCCTGACAGATGGATGACGTCAATATCCTGTCAAAATGCCATCGTTCGCGCTTTTAGAGGCCTGTAAGCGTGACCGTTAGTCGGTAAATGGACGCATTGGTTAATGATGGCGTACTGACACCTTCTGCTTTCACGGAACCCGGTCTAGAGTGATGGCTTGGTATTTGTCCGGTTTTCAAGAGAAACTGGCCTGACGTCCCGAACAAGAGAAGCAGCATGGAATGCGCGCAGTCCCAGCCAGCTGAAGGCAACTCAATCCTTTTAATCGTCGATGATTACCCTGAAAACCTGATCAGCATGTGCGCGTTGTTGCAGCGCCAGGACTGGCAGGTCATGACCGCCGCCTCGGGTTTCGAGGCGCTCAGCCTGTTACTCGAACATGATATCGACCTGGTACTGCTGGATGTGCAGATGCCGGGCATGGACGGTTTTGAAGTGGCGCGTCTGATGCGCGGCAGTCAGCGAACCCGTCTCACGCCGATCATTTTCCTCACCGCCAACGAGCAGTCCCAGGACGCCGTAATCAAAGGTTACGCCAGCGGCGCGGTGGATTACCTGTTCAAACCGTTCGACCCGCAGATTCTCAAGCCCAAAGTCCAGGCGCTGCTTGAGCATCAGCGTAATCGCCGTGCGTTGCAGCGCCTGAGCCATGATCTGGAGGCCGCTCGCGCGTTTAATGCCTCGGTGCTGGATAACGCGGCCGAAGGCATCCTGGTGGTCGATGAGGGCGGCGTGATCCGCTTCGCCAACCCGGCGATGTCGCGGCTGCTCGATGCCACGGTGCAGAACCTGCAAGGCAGGGAGTTTCTGGATTTCCTGCAAAAACCGCATATTCCGATCTGGGCCGATTCAGCGCTATTGGCCGGTTACAAACGCGGTGAAACCCTGCGCCTGCACGATGCGTCGCTACGAACCGCACCCGGCCAGCAGGTGCCGGTTGCGCTGTCCTGCGCACCGTTACCCTCCGAGCAACAGGCCATGGTGGTGACGGTGTTGGACATGTCTGTGGTGCGCCACTTGCACCAGCAGCTGGAGTTTCAGGCGGTGACTGATCCGCTGACCGGGCTGCTCAACCGACGGGGTTTCTATCAGACGGTGGAAAACCTGCTGCTGCGCGGCGAACGCTCAGACGGTGCGTGGGTCTTGCTGTATCTCGATCTCGACGGTTTCAAGCGGGTCAACGATTCCCTCGGCCATGATGCCGGAGACCGTGTGTTGCGCTGGGTTTCCGAGCAATTGAAAGCCTGCTTGCGGCCCTTCGATATTCTGGCGCGCATGGGCGGTGACGAATTCACGGCGTTGCTGGACCTGGAATTCCCTGAGCAAGCGGCGAAGATTGCCGAGAAACTCATTGAACGCGTGTCGATCTGTCAGCAGATTGATGGTCTGGACATCGCCTTGGGTGCCAGCATCGGCATCGCCACGTACCCGGATGGCGGTGCCAATCTCGATGGCTTGCTGCGAGCGTCCGACATTGCCATGTACGAAGCCAAGCGTGCCGGCCGTCAGCAGTATCGCTTCTACGATCACGAAATGAATGGCCGGGCGCGCTCGCGATTGATGCTCGAAGACAGCGTGCGCTCGGCCATAGAGAATCGTGATTTCAATCTGGTGTATCAACCTCAGGTGGCCATCGCCGATGGGCGGATTCGCGGGTTTGAGGCGTTATTGCGCTGGCAGCATCCGAGTGTCGGCGACGTGCCGCCAGGGCTGTTTTTACCGCTGTTGGAGGAGGCGCGGTTGATCAGTCGTCTGGGCAGCTGGATTTACCACTGCGGCGCCGGGCAGCGCAAAGCCTGGGAAACCGTGTTTGCCGAAGACCTGGTGCTGGGCGTCAGTTTGAGCAGTACCCAGTTCGGCATGCCGAATCTGGTGACCGAGCTGCGCCAGGTGCTGGAGCGTCATGGCTTGCAGCCGCATCATCTGGAGGTCGAGGTCACTGAAGACGCCTTGGCGAAAAATCCCGAGGAGGCCCGCAAGCAGCTGCGTTTGCTGCGTCATCTCGGGGTGCGGGTAGCGTTGGATGACTTTGGTGTCGGGCCTTGTTCGCTGTCGCATCTGCGCGACCTTGAGCTGGATACCCTCAAGCTTGATCGGCATCTGATCGCCCGCCTGCCAGAATCATCTCGGGATGCGGCGCTGGTGCGCATGGTGATCGAACTGTGTCAGCAATACGCAATACTGGTCATTGCCGAAGGGGTGGAAACCGTTGCTCAGTATGAGTGGCTACGCGCTAATGGCTGCGGTTACGTGCAAGGTTTTCTGGTGGCGCGGCCGATGATGGCCGAGGACGTCGGCGACTTTGTGCAGCCGTTCGACTGGAGCGCGCTGGCCGGCTGAATTCGCTACACTGACGACCTTTTCGTGACTCGTGTTGCCGCCCAAATGACCGTGTTGAAATACCTCCAGGCCTATCCCGCTGCATTGCAGGACCAGGTGCGCCAGTTGATCAATGAAGGTCGGCTGGGCGATTACCTGGACCAGCGTTACCCGGAAAAACATGGCGTGCAGAGCGACAAGGCGCTGTACACCTATGCGTTGGAACTCAAGCAGGAATACCTGCGTAATGCCCCGGCCATCGACAAGGTGTTGTTCGATAATCGTCTGGATTTGACCCACCGCGCCCTCGGCCTGCACACCACGATTTCCCGGGTGCAGGGTGGCAAGCTCAAGGCCAAGAAAGAAATTCGTGTGGCGTCCCTGTTCAAGGAGGCACCCTCCGGGTTTCTGAAAATGATCGTGGTGCATGAACTGGCACACTTCAAAGAGTCGGATCACAACAAGGCGTTCTACAAGCTGTGCGAACACATGTTGCCGGGGTATCACCAGGTGGAGTTCGATTTGCGGGTGTACCTGACGTGGCGGGACATGCATTAAAGGATCAAAAGCCGGGAGTGTTTAGATGGACGTGAGCAAGACCAAGAGCAGCTTTTACCGTCGGTTGTACGTGGCGTACCTGATCGACAGCGGGCGAGCCAGCAGCGTGCCGGCGCTGACTGAAGTCACCGGCATGCCACGGCGTACGGCTCAGGACACCATTGCGGCATTGGTGGACCTGGATATTATTTGCGAATTCGAGCAGGAAGAAGGCGCACGCAACCATGCGGGACGCTATCGGATTCGCGAGTGGGGGGCGATTGATCGCGGGTGGATTGAGCGAAATCTTCGGCAGATTAAAACGGTGCTGGAGTATCCCTAGCGCCTGCGGTGACTGAGCTGACGCCTTCGCGAGCAGGCTCGCTCCCACATTGGAGTTGTGTACGCCGCAGATCAAATGTGGAGCCTGCTCGCGATGAGGGTCTCAGGGACGACGCATCCCGATATGCGCAATGCCATCCTCCATATATTCCTCACCCGCCACGACAAACCCGTACCGCCCGTAATACCCCTGCAAATGCGCCTGGGCCGAAAGATAAATCGGCACTTCAGGCCAATGCTTTTCAGCGTGCTTCAGCGCTTGGGCCATCAACTCATGCCCAAGCCCGGTGCCTCGCGCCTGCGGAGCAATGATCACACGGCCAATAACCACATCGCCGCCCTGTAACTCCGGGTCGAGCATCCGCAGGTATGCCATCAGCTGATCGCCGTCCCAGGCCATCAAATGGCGGGTGTCGCCCTCCAGATCCTGGCCGTCGATGTCCTGATACACGCATTTCTGCTCAACGACGAACACCTGCGCACGTAACTGCAGAATGGTGTACAGCTGCTCTTTGCCCAGATCGCTATGGTGTTTGCAGATCCAATCGATTGTCATCTTCACATTCCTTGACCAAGTCGCTCCGATACTAAGCGCACGGATGAAAGATGTCTGTATGCCGCAAAATTCTGTGATGGAAGCCAAAATGCCATCATTCATTTCGCGCGGCGTTGTCTTCTTTGTGTAATCTTCGAAGACGCGCAATGCAATAGCGTCAATGAGCTAAGGTTAGACCGGAGCTATGTCGGTACAGGCCTTGGAGTTTTGGCTGAAAACACGCTGGGCAGCCCGCCCGCTAAGGATTTTCTAGCATGCCGCGATTGCATCGGGCTTTTGCTTTGATTGGATTGCTGTTGCTGACTCAAAGCGCCGCAGCGGAAAAGCTGCGCCTGGTGGCCGATGCCTGGCCGCCCTTTACCGACGCTACGCTGGTCAACGGCGGGTTGGCCACAGACATCGTCAGCACCGCGCTGGCCCGGGCAGGCTATGCCAGTGATTTTGAGCAGGTGCCTTGGGCACGTGCCTTGCTGGGGGTGAGCGAGGGTCGATACGACGTGTTGGTCAACGCCTGGTACACCGACGAGCGCACCAAAATCGGGAAGTTTTCCGGCGAATACCTGCTTAACCGTGTGCGCTTCCTCAAGCGCAAAGACGCACCCATCGAATACAACAACCTGCAACAACTGCACACTTATCCGATCGCGGTGGTGCGCGGGTATGCCTATTCGCCGGAGTTCGATGAAGATGTGTCGCTGCAGAAGATTCCGGTGCACAACTTTGCCATGGCTGTGCGCATGGTCGCGGCCGATCGGGTCAAGTTGACCCTGGAAGACGAATACGTCGCTCGGTACTACCTGGCCCGGGAATCATCCAAAGTGCGCAACGCCGTGGAGTTTTTGCCCAAGCCTCTGAGCGAGAACAGCCTGCACATCCTGGTCAGCCTGAAGAACCCGAGGCATGAACAAATCGTCGCCGGTTTCGACCGCGAGATCGCGGCGATGAAGGCGGACGGGAGTTATGAGCAGTTGATGCAACAGCATGGGATGTAGTGTGTGACTGATGGCCTCTTCGCGAGCAGGCTCGCACACATTGGATTTGTGTGCGCCGCAGATCAAATGTGGGAGCGAGCCTGCTCGCGAAGAGGCCGGCCCAGGCAACACACCTCTCAACCCTCGCTCGTGTCCTTGATCAGATGCGCCGCCAACGTGCGCAACGGCCCCAACTGCCGGCAGATCAACGCCAACTGCGTCTGCACCAAACGTTGACCTTCATCGATTTCATCCGGCATTTGTTCCAGCGCATTGGCCAGTGCCTCTTCCTCGTCGCTCTGAATCGCAATCGGCAGTTTGCTCGCCAGGCCTTGGGCGATTTCGTCGATGCTGGCGGCCAGTTTCGCTCCGGCACCGTCGATCAAGTGCTCGCGCACATCCGACGGCAGCTGGGTTTCCCGATGTGCGCCCAGGCCTGACAAGTAGCTGAGCAACGTATGCGACAGCACCAGGAAACGGAATCCGACGTCTGCTTCCTTACGGAAGTGCCCCGGCTCCATCAGCATGTTGGCCAGCGTCGTCGACAGCGCGGCGTCGGCGTTGTGGGCGTTGCGCCGGGCCAAACGATAGGCCAGGTCGTCGCTTTTGCCGGCGGCGTATTGCTGCATGATTTGGCGCAGGTAGATGCTGTTGCAGGTCAGGGTGTTGGCCAGTACTTTGTTCAAGCGACGGCCCTGCCAGTCCGGCAGGAAGAAGAACACCGCCAGCCCCGCGATCAGACTGCCCAGCAAGGTATCGAGCAGCCGTGGCAGGAACAGCCCGTATCCGTCGCCTACCTGGTTGAAGCAGAACAGTATCATCAGGGTGATCGCGGCCGTGGCCAGGGTGTAGCGCGCGGTGCGGTTGATAAAGAACACCACGCCGGCGGCAATCGCGAAGCATGACTGGATCACAGGGTTCGGAAACAGGTCGAACAGCGCCCAGGCCGCGGTCAGGCCGATGGCGGTGCCGACGATGCGCTGGCCGAGTTTGCGTCGCGTGGCACCGTAGTTCGGTTGGCAGACGAACAGGGTGGTGAGGACGATCCAGTAACCTTGGGACGGGTGGATCAAATGCACCATCCCATAGCCGATGCTCAAGGCCAGGGGCAAACGCAGGGCATGCCGGAACAGCAAAGAAGTCGGCGTCAATTGGGTGCGCAGACGCATCCAGACATCCTTGAGGTTGCGCGGCGAACGGTCGAGCAAGCTGCTGTCGGTGGCATCGGCCAGGGCGTCGGGGTTACTGGCATCGCTGAGCAAGCGGTCCAGTGTGCCAAGGTTGGCGGCCAGTGCTCGCAATGACCGGAGCAAGCCGCGCCAGGCCGGATTGCTCTGAATGCGCAGGTGTTCGAGGGAGGCGTGCAGATCGCTCAATGCTTCGGCGAAGCCCGCGTCATAGATGAATGGCTGGCGCATCTGAATCGATTCGGCCAGCGCGCGGCAGGCCTTGCCTTGCTGACGTAGCAGGCGCTGGCAGCGGAACAGCACGTCGCTGTGGAAGAACGCCTCGGCCAGCGCGTTGTAAGGGTAGTGCGAGGAACTGGCGCGCTCGTGGATGTCCTGGGCGAGGAAGTACAGCTTCAGGTAGCGGCTGACTTTCGATCCTGGCCGACCGTTGCCGACCCGGTGCAGGATGATTTCCTTGGCCGCGTTCAGCGCGGCGACCACCCGGCCGTTTTGCTGGGCCAGTTCCAGGCGGCGCGCCTCTACGTCTATCTGTCGGATCGGCTCGAACAGCGACGATTTCAATTTCAAGTAATAACCCAGCTCGCGGAACAGGCGCGCCAGGCTCTGCTGCACCGGCTGGTTGGAAAACAGCGCTTGCCACAGCACCGAGAGCAAACCGTACCAGGCCGCGCCGGCTACCAGCAGCACGGGCTCATGCCAGAAATCGGTCACCGCGCCGCCGCGCTGGTCCACGCCGATCACGGTGTAGACCGACAGAATCAACGTTGCCGAAGCAATCGCGCCATAGCGCTCTCCGAGCGCGCCGAGCATGGTCAGGCCAAAACTGGCCAAGGCCAGGGCGATGATAAAGATCACGGGGTAGGGGAAGAGCAGTTCGACCGAGAGCGCGGCGACGCTGAAGCACACCAGTGTCACGGCCAGCGCGTTGAGGCGGCCCTGCCAACTGTCGTCGGTTTCGGCCAGGGCGCTGGCAATGATCCCGAGGAACAACGGGATCAACAACCCCATTTCATCCTGATACCAACAGACCGCCATGGTGCCGGTCAGGGCGATGAACACGCGCACGCTGTAGCTGAATTTATCCAGCGCCCAAAGGCGGCGCAGAGACTGACGAAACGGAGTCGATGGCATGAAGTGTGAAGGCCTTCCGAGGCAATGACGCTAAATTGAGCCAGTAATGACGTCGACGCAATGGCGCCGATCACATCTGACAGCAAAATCTGTTCCTTCTATTCTTTGTTGCCGGTCAGGACGCCTTCGCGGGCAAACCTCGCTCCTACAGGATTTGCGTCGTATATAAAATTACGGCAAACCTCGGTCCTGTAGGAGCGAGGCTTGCCCGCGAAGAACGATAACGCGGTAAATCAGACGTACTGCGCGGCGGCGTAGCCCGAGGCCCAGGCCCACTGGAAGTTGAAGCCGCCCAGGTGCCCGGTGACGTCGAGCACTTCGCCGATGAAATACAGGCCAGGGCTTTTCAGTGACTCCATGGTCTTGGACGACACCTCGTTAGTGTCGACGCCACCCAGGGTCACTTCTGCGGTGCGGTAGCCTTCGGTGCCGGCCGGTACGACTTTCCAGCTCGCCAGTTTTTCGGCGATGTCGGCAATTTCCCCGTGGGTGTATTGCTTCATCGGTTTGGAAGCGAACCAGTTATCCGCCAGCAGGTTGGCCATCTTCTTGGTGAAGATTTCCCCCAACAGGGTTTTCAACTCACTGTTCGGACGTTCGGCTTGCTGCTGTTGCAGCCAGCTCGGCACGTCGTGGTCCGGCATCAAGTTGATCTCGACCGTGTCGCCGGACTCCCAGAACG
Organism: Pseudomonas sp. IT-P253; assembly: GCF_949768125.1. Classification (NCBI taxonomy): domain Bacteria; kingdom Pseudomonadati; phylum Pseudomonadota; class Gammaproteobacteria; order Pseudomonadales; family Pseudomonadaceae; genus Pseudomonas; species Pseudomonas sp. IT-P253. The sequence continues at coordinate 69,867 of NZ_CATKPT010000004.1, forward strand.
AAGAAATCTGCAAAATCGCCGGGCCACTGAGGCCGCGATGAGTGAAGAGAATGTTCTCGCGAAAGCTCTGATCGTTGCAGCTCACCAGACAATCTACCGACGTACCGGACAGCTCGGTGCAAAGCTCCTTGAGCTGATCGGTGATGGTGAATGGCACCAGCCCGGCCCGTGTCGGCAGCAGATCGTGGCCGAACTGCCTGGCAACCTGATAACCGAAGCCGGTGGCACCCAGGGTCGGAATCGACAGGCCGCCGGTGGCGATCACCAGCGATTCACAGGTGATCTGGCCCAGCGTGGTGTCCAGCAGATAACCGCTTTCGAGCTTTTCGATGGTCTGGATCGAGGTGTCCAGGTGCAGGCTGACGCCAACCTGATCGCACTCGTTGAGCAGCATCTCAAGGATGTCGCTGGATTTGTTATCGCAGAACAACTGCCCGAGTTTTTTTTCGTGGTACGGCACGCCGTGTTTGGCGACCATGCCGATGAAATCCCACTGGGTATAGCGCGCCAGTGCGGATTTGCAGAAATGTTCGTTGCGCGAGAGAAAATTGCCCGGTTCGGTGTACATGTTGGTGAAATTGCAGCGACCACCGCCCGACATCAGGATTTTCTTGCCGGCCTTGTTCGCATGGTCGAGCAACATCACTTTGCGCCCGCGCCCGGCGGCGGTCAGCGCACACATCAAACCGGCGGCGCCAGCGCCAATGATCACGACTTCGGTAGAGCGCAAAACGGTGTCCTCACTCAACTCTCAGGGTTTACCCAGATCCCTGCGTAGGAGCGAGGCTTGCCCGCGAAGAACGATGATGCGGTCTACCTGATTAACCGTGTCATCGTTCTTCGCGGGCAAGCCTCGCTCCTACAGAGGGGTGGCGGTTTTACAGGATGCGAACGCGCAACGAGCGGCCTTTGATCTTGCCGTCGTTCAGGCGCTGCAAGGCCTGCTTGGCGATCCCGCGTTCCACGGCCACGTAGGCCTGGAAGTCGAAAATCGCGATCTTGCCGACCTGAGCGCCCGGAATGCCGGCATCGCCCGTCAAAGCACCCAGAATGTCGCCTGGACGCACCTTGTCTTTACGGCCAGCGCCGATGACCAGCGTGCTCATCGCCGGCAGCAGCGGTCCGCCGCCCTGGGACTTGAGGTTGTCCAGCTGATCCCAACTCAACGGCGAATTCTGCAGTTGCTCGATGGCTTGGGCGCGGTGCGCTTCGGATGGGGCGACGAGGCTGATCGCAATCCCTTTCTCACCGGCACGGCCGGTACGACCGACGCGGTGAATGTGGATTTCCGAATCACGGGCCAGTTCGACGTTGATCACCATGTCCAGCGCATCGATGTCCAGACCGCGCGCGGCGACGTCGGTGGCAACCAGTACCGATGTACTGCGGTTGGCGAACATGGCCAGCACCTGGTCGCGGTCACGCTGTTCCAGGTCGCCATGCAGGCCGACGGCGGAGATGCCTTTGGCGGTCAGGTGATCGACGGTTTCCTGAACCTGCTGCTTGGTGAAGCAGAACGCGACGCAGGAGGCCGGACGGTGATGCGCGAGGACTTTGACCACGGCGTCCATGCGCTCTTCCGGGGAGATCTCGTAGAAGCGCTGTTCGATCTGCGTGTCGTCGTGGAACGCCTCGGCCTTCACCTGCTGCGGGTTGCGCATGAATTTCGATGCCAACTGCTTGATGCCCACCGGATAAGTGGCCGAGAACAGCAGGGTCTGGCGGCGCTCCGGGCACTGGGCGATGATTTCTTCGATGGAGTCGTAGAAACCCATGTCGAGCATGCGGTCGGCTTCGTCGAGGATCAGGGTGTTCAGGCCATGAAGCACCAGCGAACCTTTGCGCAGGTGCTGCTGAATCCGGCCGGGGGTGCCAACAATGATGTGCGCGCCGTGTTCCAGCGAGCCGATCTGCGGACCGAACGACACACCGCCGCACAGGGTCAGGACCTTGATGTTGTCTTCGGCGCGGGCCAGACGACGGATTTCCTTGGCAACCTGGTCAGCCAGTTCGCGAGTCGGGCAAATGACCAGTGCCTGGCAACCGAAGAAGCGCGGATTGATCGGGTTCAGCAGGCCGATACCGAAGGCCGCGGTTTTGCCGCTGCCGGTCTTGGCCTGGGCGATCAGGTCCATCCCCTTGAGGATCACCGGCAAGCTTTGCGCCTGGATCGGCGTCATCTCGGCATAACCCAAAGAGTCGAGGTTAGCCAGCATGGCGGCGGACAGCGGCAAAGTATTAAAAGCGGTGGCGATGGTGGTCACGGGACTGGCCTGCAAAACAAAATGTCGCGCAGTGTACCAGTCTCGCTCCCTCTACCTGCAAATTCTGGACGAGTAGCAGCTGCCGAGGCACGAGGCTGCGTTGGGCAGCGAAGCGGCCCCGAGGACCGAGGGCGGTCCTGCGGACACGCAACGCAGCCTCGTGCCTCGGCAGCTGCTACAGGTCAGTGTTCTATATCGTGCTCGCGGCTGACCATCCGTCGGCCATCCTTGGGCGAGAGCTGGGAAAAGATCGTTGCCGCCAGCATTGCCATGATGCCGACCGTCACAAAGGTCAGTTGGAACGCGCCCAGCACGGTCTCCACGCCATCATTTCCGATCTCGGCCGTAAAGCCGCCGAGCAAGGCGCCGGCGCAGGCAACGCCGAGGCTCAGGGACAATTGCGCGACCACCGACAGCAGGCTGTTGCCGCTGCTGGCGCTGGCGTCGTCGAGATCGATCAGCGTTACGGTGTTCATCGCCGTGAACTGCAAGGAGTTAATCGCCCCCAGAATTGACAGCATCACCAACAGCAGCCAGTACGGCGTTTGTTCGCTGACCAGGCCCATGCTCGCCAGCATGAGTCCCAGCGCCAGGGTGTTGCCGGTCAGCACGATTCGGTAGCCCAATCGCTCGATCAACGGTCGCGCGATGGACTTGGCGACCATCGCTGCGGCGGCCAGGGGCAGCATGCTCATCCCGGCCTGGGACGGTGAATAACCCAGCGCCACTTGCAGCAGCAATGGCACGAGGAACGGCAACGCGCCGCTGCCCAAACGGGCGAACAAGTTGCCGAGGATACCCACGGCAAAGGTTCGGGTCTTGAACAGTGAGGGCGCGAACAGCGGATTTTCGATGTGCCCGGCCCGCAGCCAATAAGCCGCCAGACACGCCATGCCGCCGAACAGCAACAACATCACCCGCAAGTGCGGCAGGTGCAGTTCGCCGAGGCCTTCCATGGCGATGGTGATCAGCACCATCGCTGCGCCAAACAGCACAAAGCCCAGGCTGTCGAAACGCGTCCGTTCACTGCCGCGCAGGTCGGGGATGAACTTCCACACGGCATAGCACCCGATGGCGCCGACCGGCAGGTTGATCAGGAAGATCCAGTGCCAGGTCAGGTATTGCACCATCCAGCCGCCCATGGTCGGGCCGATCAAGGGGCCGAGCAGACCGGGAATGGTGATGAAGCCCATGATTCGCACCAGTTCCGAGCGCGGGTAAGCGCGTAGCACCACGAGCCGACCAACCGGCAGCATCAGCGCGCCGCCCAGACCTTGAATCACACGAGCGCCGATCAGCAGACTGAGTGTGCTCGACATGGCACAGAGCAGCGAGCCGATGCTGAACAGCAGAATCGCGCCGAAGAAGATTTTCTTGGTGCCGAAACGGTCGGCGATCCAGCCCGAGGCCGGGATCAGCAACGCGACGGTGAGCATGTAGGCGATGATCACGCCCTGCATGCGCAATGGGTCTTCCGCCAGGTCACGGGCCATGGCCGGCAGTGCGGTGTTGAGGATCGTCCCGTCGAGGGACTGCATGAAGAAGGCAATGGCAACGACCCACGGCACCCAGCGGGCGGTGAGAGCGTCGAGAGACGGGCGGTTGGGCATGGGACCCCTTGTCAGTGTGGGATGAAACAATCTGCGGAGCGATGAGTCCCTGTAGCAGCTGGCGAAGCCTGCGTTCGATGACGCAGTCCTCGCAAATCTGTAACCGCGTTCCGTCTATAACAGCGCATTTGCTGAACTGGCGAGGACTGCGTCCTCGAACGCAGGCTACGCCAGCTGCTACAAGGTGTTTACAGCGTTAAAGTCAGTTTGCTGACCAGCGCACCGGGCAACAACGCCGAAGCCGTCGCTCGCTGACTGTAGGTACTGGCCGACAACAGCAACTCGCGTTCTTCGGTCAGCGCTTCCAACTGCGAACCCAGCAAACTGTAGGCACTGTCATCAAAACGCATGGTGCTCACCGGCGCCTGGATCTCGCCGTTCTCGACCCAGAAGGTCGCAAACCGCGTCATGCCGGTCAGGCGTGCGGCCGGTTGGTCCGAGTAGTTCAGGTACCACAGATTGCTGATGTACAAACCGGTGCCCAGCTGCTTGAGAATCGCTGCATCGGGCAAGGTGCCGGCCGCCATGTTCAATGCGCTTGGCATTTCACCACCGCTGGCACCGTTGGCCGTCAGACCGTATTCGGCGGCGCTGCGCGAGCTGACCATTTGCGCGCCCGCTTTACCGCCCACAATGAGCCCCAAATCACTGCGTGGATAACCTTCACCGGAAAACGCCGGGCTTAACGATCCACTGACTTTTTCATCCAGCGAGACCAATGGGCTGAACGAGCTGTCACCCGCGTAGAACTTCTGCAGCGGACTGTTTTTGCTGGCAATCGACTGCGCCGAGAAACCGCCCCAGCCGAGCATGTCCATGATTTCGCCCAGGGCTGCCGGCGCCAGATAGGCGCGGTATTGACCCGGCGCCAGGGTGCGTTGCGGTCTACCCAGAAACGCCAGCTGCTCGCGTGCCTGCGCGAAGCGCTTGGCAAACCCTTCGCTGCTCCAGTCGTGCCCGGCGTAGCTGGCTTTCACCGCCTGGCCGTTTTGATGAAACAGACTGAAGTCGAAGTTGAAGCTGTTCGCCTGGTGCCAGCCGAACGCGCCCGAAGAACTGGCGAAGCCGCGACTGATCGGGCCAGCGGCGTAGAAACCCACCAGGTCCAGCCCTTCAGCCGCCTGGCTGATTTCAGCGATCACCTGCTCGGTGTCCGGCAACGGATCTTCCTGCACGTTCTTGCTCTGCCAGCCGTTGTAGTTGAGCAACAGGTACGGATCCTGAGGCAGTAGCGGCAGGGTTTCACGCAACTGTTGCAGGCCTTCGGCCAGCCGCTGAAGGTCAACTTCAGGGTCACCTGCCAGCGTGATGTTGAGGTCGGCATGGCGGCCATCGTTGATCAGTTTCAAACCGATGCTCGCCTGTTGCACCTGACCGGCCTGCCGAACCTTGGCGTGATTGAAGCGCACGAAGGCCGACGATTCAGCGGCATAGCTGAGGGTGAACTGTTCCGGTTCGCGAATCGCGTCGCGCAACCCGTTGACCAAGGCCTTGAACGCATCGGCCTGATTTTTCGAGGTACTCATCAGGCGTCTCCCCCAAACACATCAACGTTGCTGAACACGCAGGCTGGCGACGCATGGCCGACGCGAATCACTTGATTCGGCTCACCCTTGCCGCAGTTCGGTGTGCCCAGGACCTTGACGGTACTGGCATCGCCGACGGCGCTGAGGCTTTTCCAGAACTGCGCGGAAATCGCCCGGTAGTTGGGGTTCTTCACCACGCCTTTGAGTTCGCCGTTTTCGATCAGCTGAGCCCATTCGCAACCGAACTGGAATTTGTTGCGCGCATCGTCGATCGACCATGAACGGTTGGTCGACATCATGATTCCATGCTCGATGTTGCCGATCAGTTGCTCCAGCGGCTGATCGCCGGGCTCGATATTGAGGTTGGCCATGCGGTCGATTGGCGGCCGATTCCAGCCGCAGGCGCGGCTGTTGGCGACGCCGTCCATGCCGGCACGAAATTGTGACAGCGCACCGCCCAGTGGGCGCAGCAACAAACCTTCGCGAATCAGGAATTGCTTGCTCGCAGCGGTACCGTCGTCGTCATGACCGTAGCTGGCAAGCTGCTCGGGGATGTCCGGGTCGAACGTCACGTTGAGGAGTCTGGAGCCGTATTGCAGGCTGCCGAAATCGTCGGCTTTGACGAAACTGGTGCCGGCGTAATTGCGTTCGTCGCCGAGGATGCGGTCCAGTTCCAGCGGGTGACCGATGGATTCGTGGATCTGCAGCATCATCTGATCGGGCATCAGCAGCAAGTCGCGCGGCCCTTGCGGGGTGTTTGGTGCCAACAGCAATTGCAGTGCTTGATCGGCGATTTTCGGACCCGCGCCGACCAGGCCGCAGCGGCTGATCACATCAAAGCCACCCTGCTGGCCGAAGTTCTCGCGGCCGAGGGTGCGGGTCTGGCTGTCGCTGCCGTCGTAGGCGGTGACTTCCAGGCTCGGGTAGACGAAACGTTGGGCCTGACGCAACTCGGCGCCGGCGCTGTTGAGGTAGATCTGCTCAACGTGAGTGATACCGATGCTGACTTGCCAGTTCACCAGCCGCTCGTCTTTGGGCACCGCGGCAGACTCGGCACCAAGCAGCTGGTAGCAGTCGCTCAGGGATGGGAAGGGCTGGTCGATGTTCGGTGAAAAGTAGTCGGCGCGGTCGCTGGTCACGGCGTGGTCGCGCAGGTCGAGCAAGGCGTAGGGTTTGAGCTGTCGGGCTTGTTGTTCGGCACGCTCGAGGGCGGCTTGCAGGCCCTGTGCGGACAGGTCGTTGGTCGCGGCATAGGCTTCGACGCCGTTGACTCGAACGGTCAGCATCGCACCTTCATCACGGTTAAAACCCGGAGGTTCGGCCACATTCTTGCGCACCGACAGGTACTGGCCGGACTCGCGCACATAACGCAGCGAAAAGAATTCAGCGCCCGTGCGCAAGGCAGCAAAACGCTGCTTGAGCTGGGGGTGGAAATCGAACATTCGGGAACCTCCTTGGAATGGAGTGGCGGTGCAGCGGTGTTGCGAAGGGGGTGAAACGTTTGCGTGGCGCTAGATTAGGCCTGTGCGGGGGGAAGGATCAAGCGTGGAACGGTGCGGTGAGTGAATACTGGAGGTGTGTTGTCTGGTCGGGCCCCATCGCGAGCAAGCTCGCTCCCACAGGGATCCGGGTTGATCACACATCTGCATTTCAACCCGAAACCTGTGGGAGCGAGCTTGCTCGCGATTGGCCGTGACGCGGTGTTACGGCTTACTGAGCAGTAGCGCTCACATCCCGCAACGGTTTGCCACGCACCGGTGCATCACCGGCCACGAAGTAGGCAGCCTTGCTGCGCGGCAATGGCTTACGACCACGGATTTTGTCGGCGATTTTTTCGGCGATCATGATCGTCGGCGCATTCAGGTTGCCGGTGGTGATGATCGGCATGATCGAAGCATCGACGACGCGCAGGGCTTGCAGGCCATGCACACGGCCTTCGGCATCGACCACGGCCATTTCGTCGGTGCCCATCTTGCAGGAGCAGGACGGGTGGAACGCGGTTTCGGCATGTTCGCGGATGAACTTGTCCAGCTGCTCATCGGTTTGCACGTCGATGCCAGGGCTGATTTCGCGGCCACGGAAAGCGTCCAATGCAGGCTGTTGCATGATTTCACGGGTCAGGCGAATGCCGTCACGGAATTCCTGCCAGTCCTGCTCGGTGGCCATGTAGTTGAACAGGATGCTCGGGTACTCCCGCGGGTCCTTCGACTTGGCCTGGATGCGACCGCGACTCGGCGAACGCATGGAACCCATGTGCGCCTGGAAGCCGTGTTCTTTCACACCATTGCTGCCGTTGTAATTAATGGCAACCGGCAAGAAGTGGTACTGAATGTTCGGCCATTCGAACTCCGGGCGGGTACGGATGAAGCCGCCGGCTTCGAACTGGTTGCTGGCGCCGATACCGGTGCCATTGAACAGCCACTCGGCACCGATGGCCGGCTGGTTGTGCCAGAGCAGCGACGGGTACAGCGAGACCGGTTGGGTGCAGGCGTATTGCAGGTACAACTCAAGGTGGTCCTGCAGGTTTTCACCGACGCCTGGCAGGTCGTGGACCACCGGGATGTCGAGCTTGTTCAGCAGTTCGGCAGGGCCGACACCGGAGCGTTGCAAAATCTGCGGCGAAGCGATGGCACCGGAGCACAGCAGCACTTCTTTGCGCGCACGGACTTCAACGCGCTCTTCAGCGGCGCCGATCAGGTAACGCACGCCGACCGCACGCTTGCCTTCGAAGAGGATCTTGTCGGTCAGGGCGTGGGTGACGATGGTCAGGGTCGAACGCTTCTTGGCGACGTCCAGGTAACCGCGAGCGGTGCTGGCACGACGGCCCTTCGGCGTCACGGTACGGTCCATCGGGCCGAAGCCTTCTTGTTGATAACCGTTGAGGTCGGAGGTAGCGGGGTAACCGGCCTGTACCCCGGCTTCAACCATGGCGTGGAACAGTGGGTTGTTGCCGGCTTTGGGCGTGGTCACGCTGACCGGACCGTCGCCACCGTGGTAGTCGTTCGGGCCGATGTCACGGGTTTCGGCTTTGCGGAAATATGGCAGGCAGTTCAGGTAGTCCCAGTCTTCAAGACCCGGCAGTTTGGCCCAGTTATCGTAGTCCATCGCGTTGCCACGGATGTAGCACATGCCGTTGATCAGCGAAGAGCCACCCAGGCCTTTGCCGCGACCGCATTCCATCCGGCGACCGTCCATGTGTGGCTCTGGATCGGTTTCGTATGCCCAGTTGTAGCGACGACCTTGCAGTGGGAACGCCAGGGCGGCCGGCATTTGTGTGCGGAAGTCGAAACGGTAGTCCGGGCCGCCGGCTTCGAGCAGCAGGACGGTGACGCCTTCGTCTTCAGTCAGACGGGTCGCCAGGGTGTTACCGGCCGAGCCGGCACCGATGATGATGTAATCGAATACTTGGGACATTGAATGCACCCTCTTTGAAGTTGGTCAGGTCACCCGTAGCAGCTGCCGAGGCACGAGGTTGCGTTGGGTCGCGCAGCGGCCCCCTGAGGGCGGTCCTGCGGACGCGCAACGCAGCCTCGTGCCTCGGCAGCTGCTACAGGTTGTGCGGGCGTGCCTTAGAAAACCGAGGCGTAATCGCCCAGTTCGACCTGTACCGATTTGATGCGTGTGAAGTTGTTCAGCGAGCTGATGCCGTTCTCACGACCCACGCCCGACTGCTTGTAGCCGCCGACCGGCATCTTGGCGTCGGACTCGCCCCAGGCATTGATCCAGCAGATACCGGCTTCCAGTTGATGAATCACGCGGTGAGCGCGGTTCAGGTCCTTGGTGACGACGCCTGCGGCCAGACCAAAGTCGGTGTCGTTGGCACGACGGATCACTTCGTCTTCGGTTTCGTAGGTCAGGATGCTCATTACCGGGCCGAAGATTTCTTCGCGAACGATGGTCATCTCGTCGGTGCAGTCGGTGAACACGGTCGGGGCCACGAACGCGCCTTTGGCGAATTCGCCTTCGGTCAGACGGTTGCCGCCGCACAGCACGCGAGCGCCTTCTTCCTTGCCTTTGGCGATGTAACCCAACACGCTTTCCATGTGGGCAAAGCTGACCAGCGGGCCGAAGTTGGTGTTTTCGTCTTCCGGGTTGCCGATGCGGATGCGCGCAACGCGCTCAACGATCTTGGCTTCGAACGCGGCTTTCAAGTGGCTCGGGACGAACACGCGAGTGCCGTTGGTGCAGACCTGGCCAGAGCTGTAGAAGTTGGCCATCATCGCCGTGTCGGCGGCGCGATCGAGATCGGCGTCGTCGAAAATGATCAGCGGGGATTTGCCGCCCAGTTCCATGGTCACGTCTTTCAGCGACGAGGCGGACGCGCTGGCCATGACCTTCTTGCCAGTATCGGTGCCGCCGGTAAACGAGACTTTCTCGATGCGTGGGTGCTCGGTCAGCCAGGTGCCGACTTCACGGCCACTGCCGGTCAGTACGTTGAACACGCCCGCCGGAACGCCAGCTTCGGTGTAGATCTCGGCCAGTTTCAGCGTGGTCAGGGACGTGACTTCGCTTGGCTTGAAGATCATTGCGTTACCAGCCGCCAGGGCCGGTGCGGATTTCCACAGGGCGATCTGGATCGGGTAGTTCCATGCGCCGATACCGGCCACGATGCCCAGCGGCTCGCGACGGGTGTAGACGAACGACGTGGTGCGCAGCGGGATCTGTTCACCTTCGATGGCGGGAATCAGGCCGGCGTAGTATTCCAGCACGTCAGCGCCGGTGACGATGTCGACGTAGCGTGTTTCGGAATACGCCTTGCCGGTGTCCAGGGTTTCCAGGGCGGCCAGTTCATCATTGCGCTCGCGCAGGATATCCACGGCACGACGCAGGATGCGCGAACGCTCCATGGCCGTCATTGCCGCCCAGATTTTCTGGCCCTTTTCGGCGCTGACCACTGCGCGCTCGACGTCTTCTTTGGACGCACGCTGTACTGTTGCGAGGACTTCACCGTTAGCCGGGTTGATGGCTTCGAAGGTGGCGTCGCTGCTGGCGTCACTGTAACCGCCATCGATGTAGAGTTTTTGCAGTTCGAAACGGGCCATATAGTCCTCGCAAGAGCATAAGTTGGTTGGCGGTAACCACTGGGCGTGCCGTGTCGCATGGGCGCGCTGGTCAGTGGCGGTTCAGGGGGTTGAGCGGTTATGTGTGCTCTAACTCACCTGCTTGGCCAATTGGAAATCCATGTATTCGTAAGCGATCTGGTGCGCTTGCTCGGTGTCGAAAGCATCTCCCGACAACGCGCCGCGCAACCACAAACCGTCGATGAGGGCTGCCAGGCCCCGGGCTGCACTGCGCGCTTGATTGAGCGGCAATACGCGGCGGAACTGGCAGCACAGGTTGGAATACAGACGGTGATCGTTGATCCGCTGCAACCTGTGCAAAGACGGGTGGTGCATGCTGGTGGCCCAGAAGGCCAGCCAGGTTTTCATTGCCGGGCCATTGACCTGGCTGGCGTCGAAGTTGCCTTCGATAATCACCTGGAGGTGGGCCCGTGGGCTGTTGTCCTCCAGCGCCTGTCGGCGTGCGGTGACGTTCTCGCTGAGGACACTCATCAGGTACTGCGCCGTAGCAGCGATCAGGCCGTTCTTGTCCTGAAAATAGTGACTGATGATGCCATTCGAGACACCGGCCAAACGGGCGATCAGCGCAATGCTGGCGTCCCCCATTCCTACCTGATCGACCGCCTGCAATGTGGCTTCGATCAACTGCTGGCGGCGGATGGGTTGCATACCGACCTTGGGCATCTTGCACATCTCCTTAGGCCTTCCGGCAGACGTCAAACGGCTACCGGTTTAAAGGCCAGTCTATTTTGTTTTGATTGAACGTTCAATCAACAAAGAATAAGATCTGCGACAAATCGTCGCTGTTTACAGAGTTTTCCTACGTGAAAATGACGATAAACCGACATCTGAAACGGCTCGAAGCCTATACGCGCTGGCGTCCCTGGGGTTCGGGCTTTTTTCGGCGTGTCTTTATATCACCCACCGGTCGGCTGCCCACTAACCGATTGGTCGGGTGACGCCTTGCCTTGTGTTCTTCTCCCGCACTGCCCGGAGCCTCTGTGCCATGAGTTCTGCCTCTCTTATAAAGACCCCACCCGAGAAGGTGACGGTCAACGGTTGGGTGTTCTACACCTCTACCGCGCTGATTCTGTTGCTGACCGCCATTCTGATCATCGCCCCGCAAGAGGCTGGCAGATTGCTCGGAATTGCCCAGGCCTGGTTGTCCCGCAGCTTCGGCTGGTACTACATGGTGGTGATCGCCGCTTATCTTGTCTTCGTGGTCGGCCTGGCGTTTTCGTCCTACGGCAAGCTCAAACTGGGCAGCAAGGACGACACCCCGGATTTCAGCTACGGCGCCTGGGCGGGGATGCTGTTTTCGTCGGGTATCGGCATCTCGTTGCTGTACTTCGGTGCTTCCGAGCCGCTGGACCATTACTTCAATCCGCCGGAAGGCGCCTCGGCCAGCAACATGGCCGCGCGTCAGGCGGTGCAGCTGACATTCCTGCACTGGGGCCTGCATGGCTGGGCGATTTACGCACTGGTCGGGCTGGCCGTTGCTTACTTTGCTTACCGCCACAACCAGCCGCTGGCGTTGCGTTCGGCGCTGTATCCGCTGGTGGGCGAGCGTTGGGTCAAAGGCGCGGCGGGTCACGCGGTGGACGGCTTCGGCATGTTCGTGACCCTGTTGGGCCTGGTGACGAACCTGGGGATCGGTTCGCTGCAAGTGTCTTCCGGGCTGGAAAACCTGTTCGGTATGCAACACAGCAACACCAACCTGCTGATCGTGATCATCGTGATGAGCACCGTGGCGACCATCGCTGCCGTGTCTGGCGTGGAAAACGGCATTCGTCGTCTGTCCAACCTGAACATCGTGTTGTTCAGCGGCCTGCTGATTTTCGTGCTGCTGTTCGGCCCTACGTTGCACCTGCTGAACGGCTTTGTGCAGAACGTCGGTGACTACCTCAACGGCGTGGTGCTGAAGACGTTCGATCTTTATGTGTACGAAGGCGACAGTGAGAAGTCCGATCGCTGGTTGGGCCTGTGGACTCTGTTCTACTGGGCCTGGTGGATTTCCTGGGCGCCATTCGTGGGCATGTTCATCGCGCGTATTTCCCGTGGTCGTACCGTGCGTGAACTGGTTGCCGGTGTGCTGCTGATTCCACTGGGCTTCACCCTGGCGTGGCTGTCGATCTTCGGTAACTCGGCACTGGACCTGGTGATGAACCATGGGGCGGTGGAGCTTGGGAAAACGGCACTCGAACAGCCGTCCATGGCGATCTACCAATTGCTTGAGCATTACCCGGCGTCGAAAGTGGTGATCGGCGTGTCGATCTTTGTCGGTTTCGTGCTGTTCCTGACCCCGGCGGACTCTGGCGCGGTGATGATGGCCAACCTTTCGTGCAAGGGCGGTAACGTCGACGAAGATGCCCCGCATTGGCTGCGGATCTTCTGGTCGGCGGTGATCACGCTGGTCACCATCGGCCTGCTGTTCGCCGGTAACTTCGAAGCCATGCAAACCATGGTGGTGCTGGCGGGCCTGCCATTCTCGGTGGTGCTGGTGTTCTTCATGTTCGGCTTGCACAAGGCCATGCGCCAGGACGTGCAGATCGAACAGGAGCAGGCGGAGTTGGCCGCGCGCGGTCGTCGTGGTTTCAGCGAGCGTTTGACTCAATTGGACCTGCAGCCGAATCAGTCGATTGTTCAGCGCTTTATGGACAAGCAAGTCAGCCCGGCGCTGGAAGATGCGGCGGCGCAATTGCGCGCGCAGGGTCTGGACGTGCAAACGTTGCTGGGTAAATCGAAGCGTTGCATGGGCGTGCGGATCGACAGGGAAGAGGGCAACCCCTTTGTCTACGAAGTGAGCCTGGATGGTTATCTGGCAGCGGCGAGCGAAACGGTGTCGGCTGAAAGTGTTGATGAACCCCGCGCACGCTACTACCGCGCCGAGGTGTACTTGCACAACGGCAGCCAGGACTACGACTTGATGGGCTTCACTCAGGACCAGATCACCCGAGATGTGCTCGATCAGTTTGAAAGCCATCGGCAGCTCCTTGGCCGTGTCTATAGCTGAGACATACCCCTGTGGGAGCGAGCTTGCTCGCGATGAGGGCATAACAGTCAGCATCAATGTTGACTGAACCACCGCTATCGCGAGCAAGCTCGCTCCCACATTAAGTTCTGCGCACTAACAAAAACGCCGCGATCCTTTCGCGGCGTTTTTGTGTCTGCTGTCTTAGCCCAGATTCTTGCCGAGCAGCGCGTGATAGAGCTCGCTGTCCCCGAGTATCCCGACCACTTTGTTGTTGTTGTCGTGGAGCACCAGTTTGTTGCCGGTGTGATAACGAATCTGCAGCGCATCGCGCATGCCGATGTTCGAGTCCACCAGCGTTGGCCGACGACCCAGACCTTCAACCGCTTGCCCTGGCACCCAGTTCTGCAGGTCCAGGCTCGCGCCGTTCTGGCGTGCGCCTTTGATGGTGTTGCCTTCGGCCAGGTCCAGCCACGAATCGCCACCCGGATCGAGGCACACCGAGCCGTTGATGCGTTTGCAGTTGTCCAGGGTGCGCATCAGGCTGCGACCGCACAGCACGTTCAGCGGATTGGTGTGGGCCACGAAGGTCCGAACGTAGTCGTCTGCCGGGTTCAGCACGATCTCTTCCGGCACGCTGTACTGAACGATGCGGCCGTCTTTCATGATGGCGATGCGGCTGCCGAGTTTCAGCGCCTCATCCAGGTCGTGACTAACGAAAACGATGGTCTTGTTGAGCTTGCTTTGCAGCTCCAGCAGTTCGTCTTGCAGGCCTTGGCGGATCAGCGGGTCGAGGGCCGAGAACGGTTCGTCCATCAGCAGGATGTCGGCGTCCATCGCCAGCGCACGGGCCAGGCCCACACGTTGCTGCATACCGCCGGAGAGCTCGTCGGGTTTCTTGTTGCGCCACTGGGCCAAGCCCACCAGCTCAAGCTTGTCGTCCACCAGTTTGCGTCGCTCTTTCTCGGGGCGACCCTGCATTTCCAGACCGAAACTGATGTTCTCGCGCACTGTCAGCCAAGGCATCAGGGCGAACTTCTGGAACACCATCGCGATGCGCTTGGTGCGCATCATTTTCAGTTCTGCCGGGGTGCAGGAAGCGATATCGATCTGCTTGCCTTCATGCTCGACGAACAACTTGCCACGGCTGACGGTGTTGAGGCCGTTGATGCAGCGCAGCAGGCTGGATTTGCCGGAGCCGGACAGGCCCATCAGCACGCAGATTTCGCCCTTTTCGATGTCCAGGCTGGCTTTTTCAACGCCGACGATCTGCCCGGTTTTTTTCAGGATCTGGTCGCGGGTCATGCCCTGATCGAGGAGCTTGAGCGCCTCGCGCGGGTCTTTCGAGAAAATTACGTCGACGTCTTCGAACCGAATAATGCTCATGCGTCACCCCCTACTTTGGCGTCGGGTTGTTTGCAGATACGGTCGAGCATGATCGCCAGCAGTACGATCGCCAGGCCGGCTTCGAAGCCCAGGGCGATATCAGCAGTGTTCAGTGCGTTGACCACGGGTTTGCCCAGGCCGTCGGCGCCCACCAGTGCCGCGATCACCACCATCGACAACGACAGCATGATGCACTGGGTAATACCGGCCGCGATGCTTGGCATGGCGTGGGGCAGTTCGATACGTGAGAGCAGTTGACGGCGCGAACAGCCAAAGGCTTTGCCGGCGTCCATCAATTCTGCGGGGACATCGCGGATACCCAGGTAGGTCAGGCGGATAGGCGCGGCAATCGCGAACACCACTGTCGAGATCAGACCTGGGACCACACCCAGCCCGAAGAGGGTCAGGGTAGGAATGAGGTACACGAAGGTCGGCACGGTCTGCATCAGATCGAGCACCGGACGCATCAGTGTGTAGAACATCGGTTTGTGCGCGGCGACGATGCCCAATGGCACGCCGATGATCACGCAGACAAAAGTAGCAAACAGTACTTGGGCGAGGGTTTCCATGGTTTCCTGCCAGTACCCCAGATTGAGGATCAGCAGGAAGGAGGCAATGACGAAAACGGTCAGGCCCCATTTGCGTTGGATGAAATGTGCCAGTAGCGCGATGAGGCCGATCAATGCCAGCGGGTTGAACCAGGTCAGCGCAAAAGTCACGCCGTGGATCATCGTTTCCAGTGTCACGGCGATCGTGTCGAAGGTGCTGGCGCCGTGTTGCGTCAACCATTCAACGAAGCCCGCGATGTACTGGCCTAAGGGTATTTTCTGATCAATCAGCATGGTAGTGAACGTCCGCATGCAAGGAAATTAACAGCCCGGGCGAGTGAGGAGCGAGCTCGCCCGGCGTAAGCGATTACTTCGCGAGCTTGGCTTTAACGGCCTCCAGGCCTGGTTTACCGTCAATGGTGGTCACGCCAGCGAGCCAGGTATCGAGCACCTGTGGATTCTTTTTGAGCCAGGCCTTGGCGGCCGCTTCAGGCTTCATCTTGTCGTCCAGGATGTTGCCCATCAGTGAGCTTTCCATGTCGACGGTGAATTCCAGGTTTTTCAGCAGTTGACCAACGTTGCTGCACTCTTTGGTATACCCCTTGCGAGTGTTGGTCGCAACGGTGGCGGCACCAAAGTCCGGACCGAAGAAATCGTCCCCCCCGGTCAGGTACTGGATTTTGAAACGCTTGTTCATCGGATGCGGTGCCCAGCCGAGGAAGACCACGGCGGTATCGCGTTTCTGAGCGCGGTCGACTTGCGACAGCATGCCCGCTTCGCTGGACTCAACGACTTTGAAGCCGGCGTCTTTGAGACCGAAGGCGTTCTTGTCAATCATGGTCTGGATCAGACGGTTACCGTCGTTACCCGGCTCGATGCCGTAGATCTTGCCGTCGAGCTCTTTCTTGAATTTGGCAATGTCGGCGAAGTCATGCAGCCCTTTGTCGTACAGCGCTTGCGGTACGGCGAGGGTGTATTTGGCGCCAGTGAGGTTGGTACGTACGACGTCCACGGTGCCGGCATCACGGTAAGCCTTGATGTCGTTTTCCATGGTCGGCATCCAGTTACCCAGGAAGACGTCCATGTTCTTGCCATCGGCCAGGGACTTGTAGGTCACCGGCACGGAAATCATCGTGGTTTTGGTCTTGTAGCCCAGGGCGTCGAGCACAACGCTGGTGGTAGCGGTTGTTGCAGTGATGTCGGTCCAGCCGACATCAGAAAAGTTTACGGTGCTGCACTGAGCGGGTTCTGCGGCTTGAGCCAGTAAAGGCAGACTCAGCATGGCGGCCAACAACAACGACGGGGAACCTTTCATGGATGGACTCCTTGGTGTTTTTTTTGGCAGTGTTCCGACTGGACCACCGCACTTATGAGTTGCGGTTGGATGGCGTTTTGGAGACGGCTTTACCATCGCGCCTTGCAATCGAGTCGATACGATCATGTACCAGTGAAAATCTGACGCCTACAGGGTGCGTCGTAACCAGTACAGGGATGGTCGCATCCAGTGTCGGTGACGTCGTATACAGATTTTTTCAGCCCCATTTCCCCCTCTGAACCGCAAAAAAACGGCGAAAACGCTGCGTGAAACGCCCGCGGCGTTTGTGGACAAGAGTGCGTCGGTGTGAGACGTCGAACGACACGGTAAAAGCCTGATGATGCAGCCATATCGGCGGATTGCAGCTTGAGCGTAGCAGCTCCGTCACTGGGCGCTTTTGCGTCTGGAGTTGGCACATCCAGGAGTTCGGCAGTAATGGCTATCAGCGTTTTCGACCTGTTCAAAATCGGCATCGGCCCTTCCAGTTCGCACACCGTAGGGCCCATGCGCGCCGCGGCGCTGTTCGTGCAGGGTTTGCGTGAGCGGGGGCTTTTGGAGCAAGTGCGGCGCATCGAAGTTCAGCTGTATGGTTCGCTGTCGGCCACCGGCATCGGTCACGGCAGCGACAACGCGGTGATCATGGGCCTGATGGGCGAGTGGCCGGACGCGATCGACCCGTCGCAAATCGGCCTGCGCATCGAAACCCTGCGTGAAACCCACATATTGTTGCTCGATGGTCGTTTGTCGGTCCCGTTCATCTGGGCTCGCGACATGCGCCTGATCGACGAAAACCTGCCGTTCCATCCCAATGCCATGACCCTGATTGTCGAAGGTGATCACGGCGAGTTGCATCGCGACACTTACTACTCCATCGGCGGTGGTTTTGTCGTCGATGAAGCGCAAGCGTCCAGCGGCGTGGTCGATCTGGATCGCACCGAGTTGCCTTACGACTTCTCCAGTGCGGCCGAACTGCTCAGCCTCTGCAAGCAGCACAACCTGCGTGTGTCTGAATTGATGATGGCCAACGAGCGGGTCTGGCGCAGCGAGGAGGAGATTCGCAGCGGCCTGATGAAACTCTGGCGCGCCATGCAGGATTGCGTTGACCAGGGCCTGAAACATGAAGGCATCCTGCCCGGCGGCCTGAATGTGCGCCGTCGTGCGGCCAAGTTGCACCGCAGCCTGCAGGAGCTTGGCAAGCCTAATGTGATTGGCTCGACGCTGAGCGCCATGGAATGGGTCAACCTGTTCGCCTTGGCGGTCAACGAGGAAAACGCCGCCGGCGGGCGCATGGTGACGGCGCCGACCAACGGCGCGGCCGGGATCATTCCGGCGGTGTTGCACTACTTTATGAAGTTCAGCGAAGCAGTCACCGACGCTAATGTCGTCGACTATTTCCTCAGTGCGGCGGCGGTCGGGATCCTGTGCAAGAAAAACGCCTCGATCTCCGGTGCCGAAGTCGGTTGCCAGGGCGAAGTCGGTTCGGCCTGCGCCATGGCGGCGGCCGGGCTGGCGGAGATTCTCGGCGCCACACCGGAGCAATTGTGCAACGCGGCGGAGATCGGCCTGGAACACAACCTCGGTCTGACCTGCGACCCGGTAGGCGGGCTGGTGCAAGTGCCGTGCATTGAGCGCAATGCGATTGCGGCAGTGAAAGCGATCAATGCGGCGCAGATGGCGCTGCGGGGTGATGGTCAGCACTTTATCTCGCTGGATCGGGTGATCCGTACCATGCGCGATACCGGTGCCGACATGCATGACAAATATAAAGAGACATCGCGAGGTGGGTTGGCGGTGAGTGCGGTGGAGTGTTGAGTCTGTAGGACCGTGTTGTCTGCTTCGCGGGCAAGCCTCGCTCCTACGTTGGAACGCATTTCCCTGTAGGAGCGAGGCTTGCCCGCGAAGGCGTCAGGCCAGTCAAAACTGCGCGCTAAATGAACACCCGATTCAAAACACGCCACGTTTTGGCGCGTCGCTCACAGGTAAGCGACTAACCCGCGGTCAGGGATCCAATTTAGCCCTGACCGTCCGTCATCCGTGCTTGCGGTGACACTCTTTCAAGGGCATCGCAGCCCTGTTCCCACAAGTGCTACCGATTTGCTCACACGCAACGGGCCAGAGCGCTTGCTGCCCTTCCTGCTACCGATAATCCTCACTCTCGACGCGGCTTATATAGACACGCCGCGACGTCGTTTTCAGGAGTTATTGAACGCGCATTCAATTTTAGGCATGGCAATTGCTCTGTCATAACAAAGCCCGTCTCCCACGCGAGAACGATGGCAATAACAAGAGCCTCTGCCTGAGGCCATCACCCGCTTTGTGTGAGGAGATACCGCGATGACGTCGTTCAACTCCGGGGCCCAACCCCAGAACCGTGCGCCTCAATCCATCGGCTTTTTGCTGCTGGACAATTTCACGCTGATTTCTCTGGCCTCCGCAGTCGAACCCCTGCGTATGGCCAACCAATTGTCCGGCCGCGAGCTATATCGCTGGAGCACCCTCACCGTCGATGGCGGTCAGGTCTGGGCCAGTGACGGTTTGCAAATCACTCCCGACTGCTCCATGCACAAAGCCCCGCCCCTGGACACCGTTATTGTCTGTGGCGGTATCGGTATCCAGCGCACTGTTACTCGCGAACACGTTTCATGGCTGCAAAGCCAGGCCCGTCAGTCCCGCCGTCTCGGCGCGGTCTGCACCGGCAGCTGGGCCCTGGCCTGTGCCGGCCTGCTGGACGGTTTCGATTGCAGCGTGCACTGGGAATGCCTGGCCTCGATGCAGGAAGCGTTCCCGCGTGTGGCGATGAGCACCCGGCTGTTCACCCTCGACCGAAACCGTTTCACCAGCTCCGGTGGCACCGCGCCGCTGGACATGATGCTGCACTTGATCAGCCGCGATCACGGCCGTGAACTGTCAGCCGCGATTTCGGAAATGTTCGTCTACGAGCGCATCCGCAACGAGCAGGATCACCAGCGTGTGCCGCTCAAGCACATGCTTGGCACCAACCAGCCGAAGTTGCAGGAAATCGTGGCGCTGATGGAAGCCAACCTCGAAGAGCCGATCGACCTCGACGAACTGGCGGTGTATGTCGCCGTGTCCCGTCGTCAGCTGGAGCGGCTGTTCCAGAAATACCTGCATTGCTCGCCGTCCCGTTACTACCTGAAACTGCGCTTGATCCGCGCCCGGCAACTGCTCAAGCAAACGCCGATGTCGATCATCGAAGTGGCGTCGGTATGTGGCTTTGTATCTACGCCGCACTTCTCCAAGTGCTACCGCGAATACTTCGGCATTCCGCCGCGTGACGAGCGCGTAGGTTCCAACACCACTCAGCAAGTGGCGATGATGCCACTGCCTCAAGCACTGGTGCTGTCGCCGTTGTCCGGGCCGCTGTCGGCGCTGAGTCAGGCGCGTAACGAGTCGACATTCGCTAGCGTAAGGCTTTAAACCGAGGGACCTCATTCGCGAGCAGGCTCGCTCCCACATTGGATCTGTAAACACCGCAGATCCATGTGGGAGCGAGCCTGCTCGCGAAGGCGATTTATCAGGCGCTACGGCTTTGTTGATACGCCGCCAATGCCGGCAGCAATTGCTTGTCGATGGCTTGGCGCACGGCCGGCAAAATGGTCGCGCTGCTGGTGTACATCTGCTTGACCATGACCCGCAGCGTCATCGCCCGTTCATCGTTCAAGCCTCGCACCGCGCACTCACAAGCCTGCTCGGCTGTGGAGCCACTCGGTACTTGAAACCCCAACGACTTTAGTTGGCCCAGCAGGTCTTCCTGGTCTATCAAATCGGCGTGCATCATGACGCAATCCTTCTTCAGGGAACGGTGTCGTGGCTCGATTCTGGTAGGGGCGCGAGGTGGCGGCAAGGGCGATTTGTCGCAATGGCCGCTATACCTATGAACAGGTCGTTTTCGACTAACTTGTGGGAGGAGAGAGTGGGCACACTGGTTTCAGCTGGCTTCACGAAGGTTTGGTCACCCTCGCGCATCGGCTCCTCAACAGTACCTTCTGCCCCGATCCTGTCACGGCTTGATCGGGGTTTTTTTTGCCTGTGAATCAGGAGTGATGGGGGTGTCCGGGCTGACGCCATCGCGAGCAAGCTCGCTCCCACATTGGATCGCGTAAACCCTGTGGGAGCGAGCTTGCTCGCGATGAACGATGACGCGGTCTAGCGTTGTAAGACAAGGATCCGCGACAGCAACTCATCACGGTCGACGTAGCAGCCCTGGAAATGCCGGGCGCCGCTGGTGGGATCAAAGGCATTGCGGGCGTGGAGGGTGCGGCGGTTGTCGAAGCACCACAATTCGCCGGGGTTGAGGCGGGTCATTACCCGGAATCGCGCCTCGCGGGTCATGGCAATAAAGCGGCGATAAGCGCGATACAGCCTGGGCATCTGTTCCACCGAGGCATCGAACGGGCCGCGCAAGAAGTTCGCCATGCGGATTTCCGAGACCTGCCCCACAGCATCCAGCGCGATGATCGGTGCCAGGCAACGGTAGTCGCTGTGGCGGTCCTTGTTGCGGAACTCCACGGGGATTTCACACAAGGCTTGAAACGCCTCGGGGTCTTCCCGGCGCAAGGCCTCGGCGATAGCAAAACCGTCGACGAAAATACTCTCGCCACCGTCGGCGTCATTGACCAGGCAATGCAAAAATTGCAGCCCCGGTTGCAACTCCCTGGTCGGCAGGTCGCTGTGCAATGGCAGGTTGAACGCGGTGTAGGCATTGCTGTCGGCGTCGGCTTTGGATTGCACATTGAACAGCACGCCGAAATTGCTCTCGCGGATGAAGGAAATGCGCTGGGCGATCAACTTCAGCGAGCCGGGCTCGGTGGGCACGCCACGGACTTGGGTCAAGCCGATATCGCGCACGGCCAGCAGCCATTGCAACAAGGCCTCGGCATCGTTCATCAGTGCCTGGTACTCGAACACTGGCAGCGTTAAATCGCTGTTCCAGAGACTGGCTTTTGGTTTGCCCGCGCGACGTTCAGCGCGGGACTCGTCGTCATAGGCGTGGGCGCGCAGCCAGCCCGGGTCGAAGCGACTGAGGTGACCGTCCTGCCACTGAACGCACAGGCAACCTTCAGTATCGACTCTGGTCTCTGTCGTCGTCAGATTTTCCGGGACGTCGACAATTTCCAGTACCTGTTCGCGGGTCACGGTGTAGACGCACGACGGGCACGGGCAGTTGTCCCGCAACCATTGATGATGAAAGGGGCTGATGCGATGGTCGGCCCACGTCACCAGTAAGCGATCCGCCAGCGCCTGCACGCCTGTCAGTGCGCTGATCAACGGATAAGTACGAAAGTCGGCGAAAGCGGCTGCGGTGTTCATGACGATCTCCTTTTTATTTTTTTGAGGGTAACGCAATCACTCGGCCAATGTAGTCGGGGAGGGGCAGGTCGGCTTGCTCGGCAACGATGGCCTGGAGCTTGCTCAAGGTGTCTTCGCTGAACGGCGCGGATCGCGGGCCGGCGAGGTCGACGTGCAACAGCATTTGCTCATTGCCCGCCAGTTCCTTGTCGTCGCCCGGCAAGTGCAGGCTGTGATAGAGGTGCAGGCGTTTGCTGTCGTGAGCGATGATTTGGGTGTGTACTTCTACATCCGCGTCGAGTTTCACTTCGTGGAGATAGTTGAGGTGCAGTTCAAGGGTGAACAGCGAGTTGCCACTGGCTTCGCGGTTGTTGCTGTCCATGCCCAGCCGGTCCATCAACGCGTCGGTAGCGTAGCTGAAAATCAGCAGATAAAAGGCATCGCGCAAGTGGCCGTTGTAATCGACCCAGTCGGGGATGATTTTGGTTTGGTAGGTGGTGAGGATGGGCATTATGTGAGATCCAAAAGGTGTGGTGTCTGGACCGGCCCCATCGCGAGCAAGCTCGCTCCCACATTGGTTCTGTGAACGACGCAGATCAAATGTGGGAGCGAGCTTGCTCGCGATGGGGCCAGACCTGTTGACTCATTACTCGCTGAAGGCCATCCCATGCTTCTCTTTGGTGGTCTTCACCGCCTCCAGCACCGCCAGCAGGCAATCATCACGATAGCGCTCCAGCGCTGAAATGCTGTGTTTGCCCAGCTGATCGCTGGTGCCGTCCACCACATCATCAATCAATTTGTCGGTCAGCTCCGGCGCTGGCAGATACGTCCATGGCAGTTGCAGCGCCGGGCCAAACTGCGCCATGAAGTGACGCATACCCGCATCGCCACCCGCCAGGGTGTAGGTCAAGAACGTGCCCATGAACGACCAGCGCAGGCCCGCGCCAAAACGAATCGCGTCGTCGATTTCACCGGTCGTCGCCACACCGTCGTTGACCAGGTGCAGCGCCTCACGCCACAGCGCTTCGAGCAAGCGGTCGGCGATAAAGCCCGGCACTTCTTTGCGCACATGCAGCGGGCGCATGCCCAGGGATTCGTAAACTTTAATCGCCGCTTGAATGGCTTCCGGAGCAGTGTTTTTGCCACCCACCACTTCCACCAAAGGCAGCAGATAAACCGGGTTGAACGGGTGCCCGACCACGCAGCGTTCCGGGTGCGTCGAACTCTCGTAAAACTCACTCGGCAACAGCCCCGAAGTGCTGGAACCGATGAGTGCATCAGGCTTGGCTGCCGCGCTGATTTTGCTGTGCAGCTCAAGTTTCAGATCGAGGCGTTCCGGAGCGCTTTCCTGAATGAAGTCGGCATCGCGAACGCATTCTTCAATCGTCGCGACAAAGCGCAGCCGATCCTGCGAAGCGCCAGGCGCCAGTCCTTGTTTTTCCAGCGCGCCCCAGGCATTGGCGACGCGTTTACGCAGCGCGGCTTCGGCGCCTGGCGCGGGGTCCCAGGCCACGACATCGAGGCCGTGGGCGAGGGCGCGGGATACCCAGCCGCTGCCGATGACACCGCTGCCCAGGGCTGCGAAGGTTTTGATTTCGGTGATGAAAGTCATGGCGACGTCCTAAAAGAATTCGGTGATTCCTTGTAGGAGCGAAGCTTGCTCGCGAAGGCGGCGTTTCAGCCGCAGACTAAGTGGCGGATGTACCGGCCTCTTCGCGGGCAAGCCTCGCTCCTACAGGTTTTATGTGTGGATTCAGCCGCGCTTGGTCAGGCCCATTTTTGCCCGGCCTTCAGCCGGTGTCAGGACGCGGGCGCCGAGACGGCTGAGGATTTCCGAGGCGCGTTCCACCAGTTGGCCATTGGTCGCCAGTACGCCTTTGTCCAGCCAGATGTTGTCTTCCAGGCCAACCCGCACGTTGCCGCCCAGCAGCACCGCTTGCGCCGCCATCGGCATCTGCATGCGACCGATGCCGAAGCCGGCCCACACTGCGTTGGCGGGCAGGTTGTCGACCATGGCTTTCATGGTGGTGGTATCGGCCGGCGCGCCCCACGGGATGCCCAGGCAGAGCTGGAACAGCGGGTCATCGAGCAGGCCTTCCTTGATCATCTGTTTGGCGAACCACAGGTGACCGGTGTCGAAAATCTCCAGCTCGGCCTTCACGCCCAGCTCTTGAATGCGTTTGGCGCCAGCGCGCAGCTGAGCCGGGGTGGAGACGTAAATGGTGTCGCCATCGCCAAAGTTCAGGGTGCCGCAATCGAGGGTGCAGATTTCCGGCAGCAACTCTTCGACGTGGGCCAGGCGGGTCAACGGACCGACCAGGTCGGTGTTCGGGCCGAACTCCATCGGGTTCTCGCCCGCGCCGATCTCCAGGTCGCCACCCATGCCGGCGGTGAGGTTGACGATGATGTCGACGTCCGCCTCGCGGATGCGTTCCATCACTTCGCGGTACAGCGCCACATCGCGGCTGAACTTGCCGGTTTCGGGGTTACGTACGTGGCAGTGGACCACGGTGGCGCCAGCCTTGGCGGCTTCCACGGCGGCAGCGGCGATTTGTTTCGGGGTGACCGGCACGTGTGGGCTCTTGGCGGTCGTGTCGCCAGCACCGGTGAGTGCGCAGGTGATGATGACGTCGTGGTTCATGAGGCGGTTCCTTGCAGGCGTGATGAGTCTGTTCGCAGCCCGTTACGGGCTGCGAATCGGTCATTGAGTTGGGGGTTTATTTACTGGTCAGTTTCAGATTGTCAGCAGCCGGTTTGCCATCGAAGGTGGTCACGCCTTCGAGCCAGCGTTGCTTGTCTTGCGGATGATCCTTGAGCCATTGCTTGGCCGACTCGATAGCGTCCTTGTGATCCAGCAGTGGCTGCATCATCCGGCTCTCGTCTTCGGCGGTGTAGGTCAGGTTGCTCAGCAACCGGCCAATGTTCGGGCATTGCTGCGCGTAGTTCGGCGATGTGACGGTCCAGACCGTGGCCATGCCTTCGTTCGGGCCGAGGGCGTCGTCGCTGCCGGTGAGGTACGTCATCTTCACGTTGACGTTCATCGGGTGCGGCGCCCAGCCGAAGAACACCACCGCTTCGTTGCGTCGAACGGCACGATCCACCGCCGACAGCATGCCGGCCTCGCTGGACTCGACCAACTGGAACTTGCCGAGGCCAAACTGGTTCTTGGCGATCATTGCCTTGATCTGGGTGTTGGCGCCCGAGCCTGGCTCAATGCCATAGATCTTGCCGCCCAGCTCTTTTTCGAACTTGGCGATGTCGGCGAAGGTTTTCAGGCCTTTGTCGGCGAGGTAAGTCGGTACGGCGAGGGTGGCGCGGGCGTCTTTGAGACTGGGCGCCTGAAGCACTTTGACCTGGTTGCCAGCGACGAATGGCGTGATGGTCTGAGTCATCAGTGGGTTCCAGTAGCCCAGGAACAGGTCCAGGCGCTGGTCGCGGATCCCGGCGAAAATGATTTGCTGGGACGCGCTGGTTTGTTTGGTGTTGTAGCCGAGGCCATCGAGCAGGACCTGGGTCATGGCGCTGGTGGCGATTACGTCAGTCCAATTGACTACGCCCATGCGCACGTTCTGGCAGGACGCGGGTTCGGCCGCCATGACACTGGCGCTCAGGAAAGCGGTACCGCTGAGTGCAAGAACACAGCTGCTGATCAGTCGTTTCATGTCGGGGTTCCTCGGCAGACGTTATTGTGGGTTCCGGCATCTTTGTGCGCCGGTGATGCCAAGTTACGCAGCATAGCCCCCGTAAAAACGCACTGCGGCGACCAGCTCTTGCACTGCAGCGACCTGCCCCCTTGAATGCAATCGACAACTGGCGTATCAACGTCCACACGCTACCCGTCAACCGAGTGCGCTCCATGTCCCAGGATTTCTACTTCATGTTGATGCCGGGTTTCTCGGCCATCGGTTTCATTTCGGCCATCGAGCCGCTACGGGTCGCCAATCGCTTTCGCGGCGAACTGTATCGTTGGCATGTGCTGAGCGCCGATGGCGGGGCGGTGCTGGCCAGCAACGGCATGTCGGTCAACGCCGACGCGGCGCTCGAACCGCTGAAGAAAGGCGCAACCTTATTGGTCGTCGCCGGGTTCGAACCGCTGAAATTCGCCACCCCGGCGCTGGAACACTGGCTGCGCCGGCTGGACAACGAAGGCGTGACCCTCGGCGCCATCGACACGGGCAGCTTCATCCTCGCTGAATCCGGCCTGCTCGACGGCCATCGCCTGACTCTGCACTGGGAAGCCATCGACGCCTTCAAGGAGTCCTACCCTCAGCTCAGCGTCACCCAGGAGCTGTTCGAGATCGACCGCCGCCGCATCACCTCTGCCGGCGGCACCGCCTCCATCGACCTGATGCTCGACCTCATCGCCCAGGCCCACGGGCCGGAACTGGCGATCCAGGTCAGCGAACAGTTCGTACTCGGCCGCATCCGCCCACGCAAAGACCACCAGCGCATGGAAGTCGCCACGCGTTATGGCATCAACAACAAGAAGCTGGTGCAGGTGATTGGTGAAATGGAGCAGCACAGCGAACCGCCGCTGAGCACACTGCAATTGGCAGAATCGATCAAAGTGACACGGCGCCAGCTTGAGCGTTTGTTTCGCCTGCATTTGAACGACACCCCGAGCAACTTCTACCTGCGCTTGCGACTGGAGAAGGCGCGGCAGCTGCTGCGACAGACAGACATGAGTGTGCTGGAAGTGAGTATTGCCTGCGGGTTTGAATCACCGTCGTATTTCACCCGCAGTTACCGGGCGAAGTTTGAGCGGTGCCCGCGAGAGGACCGGCGGCAAAGCCAGAAGGCCTGATTCTCTGGCAAACCCTCCCTTGTAGGAGCGAGCGGTGCGACGATTCGACTTGCCCGCGAAGGGGCCGGTACATTCGAAATCAATGACGTCTGACACGCCGTCTTCGCGGGCAAGCCTCGCTCCTACAGGTTGCAGTGCGTTATTTTTTCATCAGGGCCGAATTCGCCTTTCTTGCTGCGCTTCTTGATCGCAATCCGGTCGATGGAATTCTCACGCACAAACGACGCCACCTGAGCAGCGAAGACTTTGACGTTCGCCGCCTCGTCGTCATCGTCCAGGGCAATTTTCTTGGTGGCCAAGGCGACGTGGCTCAGGGCCTGACCGTCGAGAGAGGCCACGGCGATGATCGCTTCGCTGCCTTTGATTTCGATGCCGCAGATGTTCATTGGAATTCCTTAACAGACGGATGGCGCACAGCTTACAACTCAAGCTGTTCGGCGTTGATGCCAAATGCGGCGGCGATTTTCTCGCGGGCGGCCTTGCGGTGGTTGGCCAGATTGAGGATCACTCCTGCAAAATCGACTCCAAAAACTCCGACCGCTCATCGCTCATTCTTGCCACGCAATCATTCTGCGCAATGGTGAACGCCTTGCTGCCACTGGTAGCCGGAAACGCTTCAACCGCGCAATCGGCATCCCGTGTCTTCAACCATTGCTGCTGAGCAACCTTCAGCTTGGCGGTGATGTCGGCCAGTTGGGCCGGGTTCTTGCCATAGGCCGTTTGCACGCGCTCGGTCAGGCCCTGGTAGTTGTCTTTCAGGAGCTGTTCGGCGGTGGTTTTACTGAAAACCGAGCATTCCAGGGTCTGGACGTCGTTTTCGACTTTGTCGCAGGGGTTGTCGTCGGAACCTTCAGCCGCGTGTGCGCCGGTCGCTATCAGTGCCAAAGCCAGGAAGATCGTTCTCATTGCGCCGCAGCCCCTTTTTCAGTGCTTATTCAGTAATGCGGCGAATTCTGGCCCATGCGACGGCCCTTGAACAGGAGGGCGATCACGCGCATCGACGACCCTTTGTCGCGGATTGACGCTTTCGGCAAACCCTCTGTCGTTTTTGCACCCGGCTGCCCCGTCCCTCAGGCATATGCTGGCCCCAAAGCGCCGACACACGATTCGGCGCATGAATCGCTAATAGGGGACTGCCTGATGAGCCCAGCCGAATTGCACGCCGACAGCATCGTTATCGACGGGCTGATTATTGCCAAGTGGAACCGTGAGCTGTTTGAAGACATGCGCAAGGGCGGTCTGACCGCAGCCAACTGCACCGTGTCGGTGTGGGAGGGCTTCCAGGCCACCGTCAACAACATCGCCGCCAGCCAGAAGCTGATCCGCGAGAACAGCGACCTGGTGATTCCGGTGCGCACCACCGCCGATATCCGCAAGGCCAAGGAGCAGGGCAAGACCGGCATCCTCTTCGGTTTCCAGAATGCTCACGCCTTTGAAGACCAGATCGGCTATGTCGAAGTCTTCAAGCAGTTGGGCGTCGGTATCGTGCAGATGTGCTACAACACCCAGAATCTGGTGGGCACCGGCTGCTACGAACGCGATGGCGGCCTGTCGGGCTTCGGTCGTGAGATCGTCGCCGAGATGAACCGTGTCGGCGTCATGTGCGACCTGTCCCACGTCGGCTCGAAAACGTCGGAAGAAGTCATCCTCGAATCCAAGAAGCCGGTCTGCTACTCCCATTGCCTGCCGTCGGGTCTGAAAATTCACCCGCGCAACAAATCCGATGAAGAGCTGAAGTTCATTGCCGATCACGGCGGTTTCGTCGGTGTGACCATGTTTGCGCCGTTCCTGGCCAAGGGCATCGATTCGACCATCGACGATTACGCCGAAGCCATCGAATACACCATGAACATCGTTGGCGAAGACGCCATCGGCATCGGTACCGACTTCACCCAGGGTCATGGCCAGGACTTCTTCGAATACCTGACCCACGACAAGGGCTACGCCCGCCGTCTGACCAGCTTCGGCAAGATCATCAACCCGCTGGGCATCCGCACCGTCGGCGAGTTCCCGAACCTGACCGAGACGCTGCTCAAGCGTGGCCATTCCGAGCGCGTGGTCCGCAAGATCATGGGCGAGAACTGGGTCAACGTCCTCAAGGACGTCTGGGGCGAATAACGCCACTTTTTAAACAACGATCCTGGTAGCAGCTGCCGAGGCACGAGGCTGCGTTGCGGTCCGCAGGACCGCCCTCGGGGGCCGCTTCGCAGCCCGACGCAGCCTCGTGCCTCGGCAGCTGCTACGGCTAGTTATCGCCTCAACACATTGAATTCTGGAGCTTTACCCATGGCTAAAATCGCCCCGCAATTGCCAATCGAAGTCGACAGCGAAACCGGTGTCTGGACCTCCGACGCCCTGCCGATGCTGTACGTGCCACGTCATTTCTTCGTCAACAACCACATGGGCATCGAGGAAGTGCTGGGCGCTGACGCCTACGCTGAAATCCTCTACAAGGCCGGCTACAAGTCCGCCTGGCACTGGTGTGAAAAAGAAGCTGAATGCCACGGCCTGGAAGGCGTCGCGGTGTTCGAACACTACATGAAGCGTCTGTCGCAACGCGGCTGGGGCCTGTTCAAGATCCAGGACATCGACCTCGACAAAGGCACCGCCAGCGTCAAGCTCGAACACTCGGCGTTCGTCTACGTCTACGGCAAGGTCGGGCGCAAGGTCGACTACATGTTCACGGGCTGGTTCGCCGGAGCCATGGACCAGATTCTGCATGCCCGCGGCAGCAAGATTCGCACCGTTGCCGAACAAGTCTACGGTGGCTCCGAAGAAGGCCACGATGACGGTTTGTTCACCGTCAAGCCGTTGTAAGTCGAGGAACCCGCCATGGCTTTCGAAGCAATGTTCCAGCCGATCCAGATCGGTAAACTGACCATCCGCAACCGCGTGCTCAGCACCGCGCACGCCGAGGTCTATGCCACCGACGGCGGCATGACCACCGACCGGTACGTCAAGTATTACGAAGAGAAAGCCAAGGGCGGGATCGGCCTGGCGATTTGCGGCGGTTCCTCCAGTGTGGCGATTGACAGCCCGCAAGGCTGGTGGAAGTCGGTCAACCTGGCCGACGACCGGATCATTCCGCACTTTCAGAACCTGGCCGATGCCATGCACAAGCATGGCGCCAAGATCATGATCCAGATTACCCACATGGGTCGTCGCTCCCGCTGGGACGGCGAGCATTGGCCAACCCTGCTGTCGCCGTCGGGCATCCGTGAGCCGGTGCACCGCGCGACCTGCAAAACCATTGAACCGGAAGAAATCTGGCGGGTGATCGGCAACTACGCCACCGCGGCTGGCCGCGCCAAGGCCGGTGGCCTGGACGGCGTTGAACTGTCGGCGGTGCACCAGCACATGATCGACCAGTTCTGGAGCCCGCGAGTCAACAAGCGTACCGACGAATGGGGCGGCAGCTTCGAGAACCGCATGCGTTTCGGCCTGGAAGTGCTGAAGGCCGTGCGGGCTGAAGTCGGCCCGGATTTCTGCGTCGGCATCCGTCTGTGCGGTGACGAATTCCACCCGGACGGCTTGTCCCACGAAGACATGAAGCAGATCGCCAAGTACTACGATGACACCGGCATGGTCGACTTCATCGGCGTGGTGGGTTCGGGTTGCGATACTCACAACACCCTGGCCAACGTTATCCCGAACATGAGTTATCCACCGGAGCCGTTCCTGCATCTGGCCGCCGGTATCAAAGAAGTGGTGAAGGCTCCGGTTTTGCACGCGCAGAACATCAAGGACCCGAACCAGGCGACCCGCATTCTGGAAGGCGGTTACGTCGATATGGTCGGCATGACCCGCGCCCACATCGCCGACCCGCACCTGATCGCCAAGATCAAAATGGGCCAGGTTGACCAGATCAAACAATGCGTCGGTGCCAACTACTGCATCGACCGTCAGTACCAGGGTCTGGACGTACTGTGCATCCAGAACGCCGCGACTTCCCGTGAATACATGGGCGTGCCGCACATCATCGAGAAATCGACCGGTGTGAAACGCAAAGTCGTGGTGGTCGGTGCCGGTCCTGCCGGGATGGAGGCCGCTCGCGTCTCCGCCGAACGAGGTCACGACGTCACCCTGTTCGAGAAAAAAGAGTTCATTGGCGGGCAGATCACCACCGCCTCGAAAGCGCCACAACGGGACCAGATCGCCGGTATCACGCGCTGGTTCCAGCTGGAACTGGCGCGTTTGAAAGTCGACCTGCGCCTGGGTGTGGCCGCTGATGCGGCGACCATTCTCGACCTGCGTCCGGACGTGGTAGTGCTTGCCGTTGGCGGTCATCCATTCCTGGAGCAGAACGAGCACTGGGGCGCGGCTGAAGGCCTGGTGGTCAGCAGCTGGGACATCCTCGACGGCAAGGTGGCACCGGGCAAGAACGTGCTGGTCTACGACACCATTTGCGAGTTCACCGGGATGTCCACCGCGGACTTCCTCGCCGACAAGGGCAGCCAGGTCGAGATCGTCACCGACGACATCAAGCCAGGCGTGGCGATTGGCGGTACATCGTTCCCGACGTACTACCGCAGCATGTACCCCAAAGAAGTGATCATGACCGGGGACATGATGCTGGAGAAGGTCTACCGCGAAGGCGACAAGCTGGTGGCGGTGCTGGAAAACGAATACACCGGCGCCAAAGAGGAGCGGGTGGTGGACCAGGTGGTCGTCGAAAACGGCGTGCGCCCGGACGAAGAAATCTATTACGCGCTGAAGGAAGCGTCGCGCAACAAAGGCCAGATGGACATCGAAGCCTTGTTCGCGATCAAGCCGCAGCCATCGCTGAGCCAGGCGGGCGACGGCTACTTGCTGTTCCGCATCGGCGACTGCGTGGCGCAGCGCAACACCCACGCGGCGATCTACGACGCGCTGCGGTTGTGCAAGGATTTCTAAGAGCTTGTGGATAACCCCGTAGGAGCGAGGCTTGCCCGCGAAGTCGGACTGACATTCAACGTTGATGTCGGCTGATCCATCGCCTTCGCAGGCAAGCCTCGCTCCTACCGGGAATCGGGCAAGGCATCCAGCTAGTTAAGCCTGCAAGACCTTTCGGTCTTTGGGAGCTCCACATGTTGAACACCCTTCTTCCAATCCTGTTGTTCGCTGCCTTGGGCCTTGCGGTTCTGGGCGCGTTGCGGCGGGTGGCAATGTGGCGCCGAGGTCGTGCCTCGAAGGTCGACCTGATCGGCGGCCTCTTTGCCATGCCCAAGCGCTACATGGTCGATTTGCACCATGTCGTCGCGCGGGACAAATACATTGCCAATACCCACGTCGCCACGGCCGGTGGTGCGGTGGCGTCCATCGTGCTGGCGATTCTGGTTCACGGTTTCGGACTGCATAACCGCTTCCTCGGTTATGCACTGCTGCTGATGACGACGGTGATGTTCGTCGGTGCGATCTTTGTGTACCTGCGTCGGCGCAACCCGCCGGCCCGTTTGTCCAAAGGTCCGTGGATGCGCCTGCCGAAAAGCCTGCTGGCGTTCTCCGCGTCGTTCTTCCTGGTAACCCTGCCGGTGGCGGGCATTCTTCCGGAAAATTTCGGTGGTTGGCTGTTGGCGGTCATCCTCGGAATCGGCGTGCTCTGGGGCGTCTCGGAATTGTTCTTCGGCATGACCTGGGGCGGCCCAATGAAGCACGCCTTCGCCGGTGCGTTGCACCTGGCCTGGCACCGTCGCGCCGAACGCTTTAATGGTGGTCGTTCCACCGGTTTGAAACCGCTGGACCTGAACGACCCGACCGCGCCGCTGGGCGTGGAAAAACCCAAGGATTTCACCTGGAACCAACTGCTCGGTTTTGACGCCTGCGTGCAGTGCGGTAAGTGTGAGGCGGCGTGCCCGGCGTTCGCCGCCGGCCAGCCGCTGAACCCGAAAAAGCTGATTCAGGACATGGTGGTCGGCCTGGCGGGTGGCACCGATGCCAAGTTCGCCGGCAGCCCGTATCCAGGTAAAGCCATCGGCGAGCATGCCGGCAATCCGCATCAGCCGATCGTCAACGGTCTGGTAGACGCCGAGACGCTGTGGTCGTGCACCACGTGCCGCGCTTGCGTCGAGGAATGCCCGATGATGATCGAGCACGTCGACGCGATCGTCGACATGCGCCGTCATCTGACCCTGGAAAAAGGCGCGACCCCGAACAAGGGCGCCGAAGTCCTGGAAAACCTGATCGCCACCGACAACCCTGGCGGCTTCGCCCCGGGTGGCCGGATGAACTGGGCGGCGGATTTGAACCTGAATCTGCTCAGCGACAAGAAATCCGTCGACGTGCTGTTCTGGGTCGGCGACGGTGCCTTCGACATGCGCAACCAGCGCACCCTGCGAGCCTTCGTCAAAGTGCTGAAAGCGGCCAAAGTCGACTTTGCCGTGCTGGGACTCGAAGAACGCGACAGCGGTGACGTAGCCCGGCGTCTGGGCGATGAAGCGACGTTCCAGCTGTTGGCCAAACGCAACATCCAGACCCTGGCCAAGTACAGCTTCAACCGCATCGTCACCTGCGATCCGCACAGCTTCCACGTGTTGAAAAACGAGTACGGCGCCTTCGATGGCAACTACGTCGTGCAGCACCACAGCACCTACATGGCGGAAATCATCGGCGCTGGCGCGCTCAACCTCGGCCAGCACAAAGGCAGCAGCGTGACGTATCACGATCCGTGCTACCTCGGTCGCTACAACGGTGAATACGAGGCGCCGCGTGAAGTGCTGCGCGCCCTGGGGATCGAGATCAAGGAAATGCAACGTTCCGGTTTCCGCTCGCGCTGCTGCGGCGGTGGTGGCGGTGCACCGATCACCGACATCCCGGGCAAGCAACGGATTCCCGACATGCGCATGGAAGACATCCGTGAAACCGGCGCCGAACTGGTGGCCGTGGGTTGTCCACAGTGCACTGCGATGCTCGAAGGTGTGGTCGAACCCCGGCCGCTGATCAAGGACATCGCCGAACTGGTGGCGGACGCGTTGCTCGAAGACGCGGCCCCAAGCAAGCCGACCACACCGGCCCAACGTGAACCTGCGGAGGCGCACTGATGAGCGACATTATCCGCCGCGATCCCCGCGCCGAATGGATTGCCCGTAACCGCCTGCACCCTCTGCACGCGGCCATGCAACCGGCGCAA
The DNA here is from genome assembly GCF_949768125.1 of Pseudomonas sp. IT-P253. Classification (NCBI taxonomy): domain Bacteria; kingdom Pseudomonadati; phylum Pseudomonadota; class Gammaproteobacteria; order Pseudomonadales; family Pseudomonadaceae; genus Pseudomonas; species Pseudomonas sp. IT-P253. Next base: position 103,766 of record NZ_CATKPT010000004.1, read on the forward strand.
CACAGCTGGATGGGGCCCAACGGCCTCATCCGCAAGAACGTGCATGGCATCGGTTTTATCGGTCCTAACGGTATCAAACGGATTGACCGTAGCGGCGCTCAACAGGGTGGGGCGACCAAACGCTCGGCGGCTGTTGAAGTGCAATTGCCGCTGCATCAAGTGCCGCAACCGGCGTTCTACATCAGCGTGGTGCCGGATATGGTCGGCGGCCGTTTGAGCAGTCATGACCGCGACTTGCTGGGCCTGGCTCATCAATTGGCCGGCAAGGAAGGCGCGGTGTTGGCCGTGGTCTTCGGCGAACACAAAGAGAATGCCTTTGCCACGGCTGGCGTCGATCGCCTGTTGGTACTGTCGGGCGAAGAGTTCAGCGGTTATGCACCGGAACAACGGGTTCAGGGCCTGCGGGCTGTGGATAACCAGTTCAGCCCCCGTCACTGGTTGCTGCCGGACAGCCGCAGCGGTGGCGGCGAGCTCGGCCGGCGCTTTGCCGCCGCGCTGGGTGAACGCCCGGCCACGCGGGTCTGGCAGGTCAAGGATCAGGAATGCATCGGCCGCGCCGGTGCTGGCCTGCAGGACCTTGCACGCCCGGTTGCGCGACTGATTCTGGCGGCTGCCGAATGCGCCGAACCGGTCAGCGAAACCCGTCACGAAGCATTGCCGGTGGAGTTATCCACAGCCGTGGCCCGCAGTCTGTCGCGCATCGAGGATCTGGGTGCCGTGGCAGTGGACCCGGCAGCGATTCCGATGGCCGAAGCCGAGTTCATCTTCTCCGGCGGCAACGGCGTCAAGGATTGGGGGCTTTTCCACAGGACGGCCGAAGCCTTGGGCGCCACCGAAGGCGCCTCCCGCGTGGCGGTGGACGATGGCTTCATGGCGCGCGACCGTCAGGTCGGCGCGTCCGGCACCTGGGTCACCGCACGGGTTTATGTGGCGGTGGGCATTTCCGGGGCGATCCAGCACCTGCAAGGCATTGGCGCCTGCGACAAGGTGGTGGCCATCAACCTGGACCCGGGCTGCGACATGATCAAGCGGGCCGACCTGTCGGTGATTGGCGAGAGCGCCGAGATTCTTCAAGCCTTGATCGAAGCAGTAGCGGCTTACCGCAACGACGCCAAGCGCGATGCGGCTTAAGGGAAGGAAAGGGTTATGAGCACGAAAATCATCAGCCTGGTGTCCATCGGCGCCCATCCGACCTCCGGCCGGCCACGTCGCGCCGAGCAAGATGCGCGGGCCGTGGAACTGGGCCTGCAACTGGCGGGGAATAACCTGCAAGTGCTGCATGCCGGGGACGTTGCCGAACCGGCGCTGCGAGCTTACTTGGGCATGGGCCTGGAACAACTGCACGTGCTGGAACAACCGGATGGCGCCGACGCGTTGCCAGCGTTGACCGCCTATCTGCGGGAGGCCGGGGCACAAGTCGTGCTGACCGGCAGCCAGGCGGAAACCGGTGAAGGCTCGGGCATGTTGCCGTTCCTGCTGGCCGAAAGCCTCGGCTGGCCATTGGTGGTGGGATTGGCCCAAGTGGAATCCATCGACGGCAGTTCGGCGTTGGTCCTGCAAGCCTTGCCCCGTGGTCAGCGGCGTCGCTTGAAGGTGCGCCTGCCGTTTCTGGCCACTGTGGATAACGCCGCGCCCAAAGCTCGGCAGAGCGCCTACGGCCCGGCCCGTCGCGGGGTATTGCAGGCTGATGAAGTGGAAGTCATCGACGATGAACTGCTGACGGTGGCAACCCTGCAACCGGCCAAGCCACGGCCCAAACGCTTGAAGGTGATCAAAGCCAAGAGCGGCGCGGACCGGATGAAAGCCGCGACGGCCAAGGCCAGCGGCGGTGGCGGGCAGGTGCTTAAAGGCGTTACTGCGCAAGCGGGAGCTGAAGCGATTCTCAAGTTGTTGATCGAAGAAGGCGTGGTTCGCTAACCGATAACCGGCGCCGCGCGAATAATGTGGGAGCGAGCCGGCTCGTTCCCACAAGGAAAAATAATGGCAGTTGAATTTCGTTTGGCCCTGCGCAGCGATGCGCGGGAGATTGCGCGTTTGTTTCAGATTTCATCTGAGGGCGCTGCGGATTACATCTGGAGCCAACTGGCACAGCCCGGCCAGGACCTGTTGGACGTAGGCGCCAGTCGTTACGCCCGTGAGGACGTCGATTTTTCCTATCAGAACTGCGTGATAGCGCAGGCAGAAGGGAAGGTCATTGGCATGATGCACAGCTATGTGATGCGTTACGATCCACAGGCGGCTCCTGTCACCGATCCAGTCCTGGCGCCGTATGCCACGATGGAAATCCCCGACACGCTTTATATTTCGAGCCTGGCGTTGCATGAGGGCTGGCGCAATCAAGGCCTGGGCCAACAATTCCTAGCCTACGCTTACGACCGTGCCAACCAGTTGGGCCTCAATGGCTTGAGCCTGATCGACTATGCCGCGAATACCGGCGCCTGCCGGTTTTATCAACGGCATGGCTTCCGAATCGTCGATACCTGCCAGATCACGCCGCATCCGATGATTCGGGTCACCGGTGAAGCCTATTTGATGTATCGGCCCTGAGCTGAACGCAAATCCCTGTAGGAGCCGAGCTTGCTCGCGATGACGGACTGACATCCAGCATCGAGGTCGCCTGATGCATCGCTATCGCGAGCAAGCTCGCTCCCACAGAATTTACCCACAATCCCTGTTAACGCTTCTGTGGATAACATGTTCGTCCTTCGCTACACACCATGCCCGTCAAGCTCTGCAAGCCTTCGTATAAAAAACAACCAGCCTAACTCCCGGTTTTTTCGAGCTTTTTCCAGAGGATAAGTGTGCAGGAGCGCCAATACTTGCCCCCAATCTCTGTTGGCGCTTCTGTGGATAAGATGTTCGCTGTCCGCTGCAGCCCATACAAACCGGGCCTTTCAGGTTTGTGGTTAAAAAACGATCAATCCGCCGTTTTAATCAGATAAATCATGCAAAAGCCTTGATTTATCGCGGCTTGATGCGGTTTTCCACAGATCCACCGAAGTTGCCCCCAAAGTCTGTTGGCGCTTCTGTGGATAAGGTGTTCGCCATCCTCTGCAGCCCACGTAAACCGTGCCTTTCAAGCTATCGATCAAAAAACAATCAATCACCGTCAAAAATCCTGGTTCTGGATAAGTCACGGATTTTCTTCAGTTTCTGTGGAGAAAGTTTTCGGCAAATCCGCACTTGTCCCCATTAGCTGTGGGTGGAGGTGTGGATAACTTGTTTGCTGAAGGCTGGAAGCCATGCTGCGTATAGGCCTGAACGTAATAGGTCATATTTCGTACAGTTCTAATGCTGGGGGAGGTGTATTGCGAAGGATGAGAGTTGGGACAGGTCAACTGCCTTCGCGAGCAGGCTCCCACACTGGCTGTGTGAGCAACACAGATTCAATGTGCGAGCCTGCTCGCGAAGCTTTTGACGTTAGCCCTGGACCGGAACGCCTTTGAGGTAAGGCGCAGGCTCGGCACCGAGGTTGTTCAGCAGACGCTCGCTGTACCAATCCACGAAATTCACCACACCAAACTCATAGGTCTTGGAGTAAGGCCCTGGCTGGTACGCCGTGGAGTTGATGCCGCGCTGGTTCTCTTCAGCCAGGCGACGGTCCTGGTTGTTGGTTTCGTCCCACACCTTGCGCATGCGATCTACGTCGTAATCCACGCCTTCGACAGCGTCCTTGTGCACGATCCACTTAGTGGTGACCATGGTTTCCTGCGCACTGATCGGCCACACGGTAAAGACGATGATGTGGTCGCCCATGCAGTGGTTCCAGGAGTGCGGCAGGTGCAGGATGCGCATCGAGCCCAGGTCCGGGTTTTTGATGCGGCCCATGAGTTTGGCGCAGCCTTGTTTGCCGTCCAGGGTCATCGACACGGTGCCTTTGAGCAGCGGCATGCGCACGATGCGGTTACGCAGGCCGAAACTGGCGTGGGCGTAAGGAATCTTCTCGGCTTCCCAGGCCGCGGCGGAGTCGGCGACGTGATCCTTGAAGGCCTGGTCGGCGCGCGGGTCGGTAACGTCGTCCCATTCCAGCAGAGTCTTGAGCAGTTCCGGGTGCGACGCGTTGCAGTGGTAGCACTCGCGGTTGTTTTCCAGCACCAGTTTCCAGTTGGCTTTTTCGAACAAGGTGGTCTGGATGGCCACCTTGGTGTTTTCCATGTCGTACGGTTCCATGTAATGGCTCAGCGTCGACAGGAAGTCATCAATGGCGGGTGGGTTCTCCGACAGGCTGATGAAGATGTAACCACCGGCGGTCTTCACGTTGACCGGTTTGAGGCCGTACTGCTTCATGTCGAAGTCGTCGCCCATTTCTGTGCCGGCGAACAGCAGGCGACCGTCCAGTTCGTACGTCCACTGGTGGTAGTGGCAAACCAGTTTGGCGACTTTGCCTTTTTCAGTGGTGCACAACCGCGAACCGCGATGGCGGCAGACGTTGTGGAACGCATGCACCACGCCGTCGGCGCCGCGAATCACGATGATCGGGTTCTTGCCGACTTCCAGGGTCAGGAAGTTGCCCTTGGTCGGGATTTCGCAGGTCATGCCGGCGATCAACCATTCTTTCTGGAAGATTTCCTGCATGTCGATATCAAACAGCCGCTCGTCAGAGTAAAACGGCTGCGGCAGCGAGAAAGTACGCTCGCGCTCTTGCAGCATCTGCGCGGTGGCCTTGCGTGCGGGTTCCAGTGGATCGCCCAGGCTCAGGGTAGTGGTGACGTCCATCATTTAATCCTCAAGGCCATTCAGTGTGGCCGGCGAAAGTGGCTGATCAGGTTTGCTACGCAAGGTGTAAAGGTTATGTCTTGGTATGGAGCGAGTGTGGGGCCGGCGTTGCCCGCAACCTTATCCACGAGCGACATGGCCAACTCTGTTCCCGACGCGCAACCCCCGGCAGTTGGGGGCTGGTCGCGATAAGTATGTGAATGTCGCAGATAGGTAAATGGGTGGTTCGCGCTATACGCAGAATTGCCAACATAAGGCCGACCATCGGCGGTGGAGAACAGCATGTCCAACAGCTTCCTGAATCCGGTAACCACCCAGACCTGGGCCAATGGCCGACACATCGTCCGTTGCGTCAAAGTCATCCAGGAAACCTGGGATGTGCGCACCTTCTGTTTTATGGCTGACCAGCCGATCCTGTTCTTTTTCAAGCCGGGGCAGTTTGTCACCCTGGAGCTGGAAATCGAAGGCGTGCCGATCATGCGCTCCTACACCATTTCCAGCTCGCCGTCGGTGCCGTACAGCTTTTCGGTGACGATCAAGCGCGTACCGGGCGGCAAGGTCTCCAACTGGCTGCACGACACGCTGCATGAAGGCCAGGAGCTGGCGGTGCACGGGCCGGTCGGGCTGTTTAACGCGATGGACTTCACGGCGCCGAAGGTTCTGTACCTCAGCGGCGGTGTCGGGATCACGCCTGTCATGTCGATGGCACGCTGGTTCTACGACACCAACGGCAATGTCGACATGGTGTTTATCCACAGTGCCCGTTCGCCGAAAGACATCATTTATCACCGCGAACTGGAACACATGGCGTCGCGGATCGATAACTTCAGCCTGCACCTGATTTGCGAGAAGCATGGTATGGGTGAGCCCTGGGCCGGTTATCGCGGTTACCTCAATCACAGAATGCTTGAATTGATGGCACCGGACTTCCTTGAGCGAGAAGTGTTCTGTTGCGGACCGACGCCGTACATGAATGCGGTCAAGCGCATGCTCGAGACCGCTGGCTTCGACATGAAGCGGTATCACGAGGAATCCTTCGGCGCCACGCCACCGGAAGCCCGCGCCGATGCGGTGGAACAAGCAGAGATTGCCGCAGACGCCCCGGAAATCGATCTGGCAGATCTGCATCAGGTGGAATTCACCACATCCGGCAAGAGCATTCGTGTGGCGCCAGGTGAAACCGTGCATGCGGCGGCGGCGAAGCTCGGTCTGCTGATCCCGAAAGCATGCGGGATGGGGATTTGCGGGACGTGCAAGGTGATGAAGCTGGGGGGCGAGGTCGAGATGGACCACAACGGCGGAATTACCGAGGAAGACGAAGCCGAAGGTTTCATTCTTTCTTGCTGCAGCGTGCCGAAGGGCGACGTGCGCATCGAGTTCTGATCGACCGCCAGGCACCTTTAATGACTGCTGATCTGTAGCAGCTGGCGAAGCCTGCGTCCGGCTGCTGTAGGAGCGAGGCTTGCCCGCGAAGGCGTCAGTTCTGACACACCGCGTTATCGTTCTTCGCGAGCAAGCTTCGCTCCTACAGCAGCCGGATGCAGGCTTCGCCAGCTGCTACAGGGCGTGCAGACCGGCGTGGGGATTAGCGGGACATCACTTCGCGAATATCTGCCGCCAATTCACGTACGCGCTCTTCTTCGGTGTCCCACGAGCACATGAAGCGTGCGCCGCCGTTGCCGATGAAGGTGTAGAAGCGCCAGCCCTTGGCGGTCAGCGCGGCGATGGCCGGTTCCGACAGTTGCAGGAACACGCCGTTGGCCTGCACCGGGAACATCAGTTCTACGCCGGGAATGTCGCTCACCAGCTCAGCAAGCAACTGTGCGCAGTGGTTGGCGTGGCGGGCGTATTTGAGCCAGGCGTCGTTTTCCAGAATCCCGACCCACGGTGCCGACAGAAAGCGCATCTTTGACGCCAGCTGACCGGCCTGTTTGCAGCGGTAGTCGAAGTCTTCGGCCAATTTGTGGTTGAAGAACAGAATCGCCTCACCCACCGCCATGCCGTTTTTCGTGCCGCCGAAGCACAACACGTCGACGCCAGCCTTCCAGGTCAGATCCGCTGGCGTGCACCCGAGGAACGCACAGGCGTTGGAGAATCGCGCACCGTCCATGTGCAGGTTCAGGCCCAGCTCTTTGCAGGTGGCGCTGATGGCGCGGATTTCTTCCGGGGTGTAGACGCTGCCGACTTCAGTGGCCTGGGTCAGGGTCACGACGCGCGGTTTCGGGTAGTGGATGTCCTGACGCTTGAGGGCGACTTCGCGGATCGATTCCGGGGTCAGCTTGCCGTTTTCGGTACGGGCGATCAGCAACTTGGAGCCGTTGGAGAAAAATTCCGGTGCGCCGCACTCGTCGGTTTCGACGTGGGCGGTTTCCGAGCAGATCACGCTGTGGTAACTCTGGCACAGCGACGACAGGGCCAGGGAGTTGGCCGCGGTGCCGTTGAAGGCGAAGAATACTTCGCAGTCGGTTTCGAACAGTTTGCGGAAATCGTCGGACGCGCGGGCGGTCCATTCGTCGTCGCCATAAGCGCGTTGGTGGCCGTGGTTGGCCTGTTCCATGGCCGCCCAGGCTTCAGGGCAGATACCGGAATAGTTGTCGCTGGCGAATTGTTGGCTCTTATCGGTCATGGCCCTGCTTTCCGTAATCGAGACGCCTATGGTGAAGTGTCCCGTGGTCAATGATGGTGCGCACTTTACCGAAGATCGTCCGGGGAGCACACGCAATGTGTCTGACAGAAAAATACAAAGACGACGGGCAATTATGCACGTGACTCAACGGGACAGTGCACTGGATCTGCTCAAGTGGCTGGCCGTGTTGAGTATGGTGCTCGATCACCTGCGATATGTCGGCTACTCCATCGATCTGCTGTTTGTTCCTGGACGACTGGCGTTTCCCTGGTTCTGTCTGGCAATGGCGGCGAATCTGTCCCGGACCCGCGCAGAGACGTCTGGCCAGCCGTGGCGTTACCTGGGTTGGCTGTTGCTGTTTAGCGCCATCAGCGAAATCCCGTACCGGATGTTCATTGTTGAGCACGACACCCTCAATGTGCTGCCCACGTTGACGTTGGGCCTACTGGTGGCGCGTGGCTGGCAGCATAAGACGCTTCAGTCGCGACTGCTGGCGATTGGCGCTCTGACGTTGGCGGCACTGTTCTCGGAACGACTGATGTTCGGCTTCTTCGGTGTGTTGTTGCCGCTGGCAACGCTGCTGGTGATCAACCGCCCCTGGTATTTCAGCCTGTTGCCAGGGGTGATCTGCCTCGCGGCCAATCAATGGCAGGTGTTGATTTGCGCCGCCAGGCTCGGCAACAGTTCCGCCGTCCCCGGTATCGCCGCGTGTCTGATCGCGCCATTGCTTGGACTGTTGCTATTGCGACATGCACGAGGCATCAAGCCGCCGCCGATGCGCCGCTGGGCGTATGCGCTTTATCCCGTGCATTTCCTCGCACTTCTGGCTTTGCGCGACCTTCTGACACACATGCGGTCTTTGTAGCAGCTGCCGAAGGCTGCGTTCGACTGCGCAGCAGTCAAACGCAGCCTTCGGCAGCTGCTACAAGGCGTGCGTATTACCCTCTTTGCGGCCTATGTCGTAAACGCACCTTTGCGTGGCGTCCATAGGCATTTGGCCTGTCTGCGCCGGTCATACCATCGCATCAAAGGGCACGACCGCAAGGTACGTGCCTCACCGAGACGAAAGGCGCACCGCCGCCGCTGGGAGAGACGCGATGTTCAGCAAGAAAGACCAGATCCAGGGTTACGACGATGCACTGCTGGCGGCGATGAATGCCGAGGAGCAACGCCAGGAAGATCACATCGAGCTGATCGCGTCAGAGAACTACACCAGCAAACGCGTGATGGAAGCGCAGGGCAGTGGCCTGACCAACAAGTACGCCGAAGGCTATCCGGGCAAGCGCTACTACGGTGGCTGCGAGCACGTCGACAAGGTTGAAGCCCTGGCCATCGAGCGCGCCAAGCAACTGTTCGGTGCGGACTACGCCAACGTGCAACCGCACTCCGGCAGCCAGGCCAACGCCGCTGTCTACCTCGCGCTGCTGAATGCGGGCGACACTGTGCTGGGCATGAGCCTGGCCCACGGCGGTCACCTGACCCACGGCGCCAAAGTCAGCTTCTCCGGCAAACTCTACAACGCTGTTCAGTACGGCATCGACACCACCACCGGCCTGATCGATTACGACGAAGTCGAGCGTCTGGCGGTCGAGCACAAGCCGAAAATGATCATCGCCGGGTTCTCCGCTTACTCCAAGACCCTGGACTTCCCGCGTTTCCGTCAGATCGCTGACAAGGTCGGCGCGTACTTCTTCGTCGACATGGCGCACGTAGCCGGTCTGGTCGCTGCCGGCCTGTACCCGAACCCGCTGCCGTACGCCGACGTGGTCACCACCACCACCCACAAAACCCTGCGCGGTCCACGTGGTGGCCTGATCCTGGCCAAGGCCAACGAAGAGCTGGAAAAGAAATTCAACGCAGCAGTGTTCCCCGGCGGCCAGGGCGGCCCGCTGATGCATGTGATCGCGGGTAAAGCGGTGTGCTTCAAGGAAGCGCTGGAGCCCGGTTTCAAGGCTTACCAACAACAAGTGATCGATAATGCCCAGGCCATGGCCGGCGTATTTATCAAACGCGGCTACGATGTAGTGTCCGGCGGTACCGATAACCACCTGTTCCTGGTCAGCCTGATCCGTCAGGGCCTCACCGGTAAAGAGGCGGATGCAGCACTCGGTCGCGCCCATATCACCGTCAACAAGAATGCTGTCCCGAACGATCCACAGTCGCCGTTCGTGACCTCCGGCCTGCGTATCGGCACCCCGGCGGTGACCACGCGCGGCTTCAAGGTGACCCAGTGCGTCACGCTGGCCGGCTGGATCTGCGACATCCTCGACAACCTTGGCGATGCCGATGTCGAGGCCAATGTTGCCGAGCAGGTTGCGGCCCTGTGCGCGGACTTCCCGGTTTATCGCTGAGCGCGGTTTTGGAGTAAATGACTATGCAACGCTACTCGGGCTTCGGCCTCTTCAAACACTCCCTCAGCCATCATGAAAACTGGCAGAAGATGTGGCGCACGCCGACCCCGAAAAAGGTCTATGACGTGGTTATCGTCGGCGGTGGCGGGCATGGTCTGGCGACCGCCTACTACCTGGCCAAAGAGCACGGCATCACCAACGTGGCCGTGGTCGAAAAGGGCTGGCTGGGCGGCGGTAACACCGCGCGCAACACCACCATCGTTCGCTCCAACTACCTGTGGGACGAGTCGGCGCACCTGTACGAACACGCAATGAAACTGTGGGAAGGCCTGTCCCAGGACCTGAACTACAACGTGATGTTCTCCCAGCGCGGCGTTTACAACCTGTGCCACACCCTGCAGGACATTCGTGATTCCGAGCGTCGGGTCAGCGCCAACCGCCTCAACGGCGTGGATGGCGAACTGCTCGATGCCAAACAAGTGGCCGACGAGATTCCGTACCTCGACTGCTCGAAGAACACCCGCTACCCGGTCATGGGCGCCACCGTCCAGCGTCGCGGCGGCGTGGCCCGTCACGATGCCGTGGCGTGGGGCTTTGCCCGTGCCGCTGACGCCTTGGGCGTGGACCTGATCCAGCAGACCGAAGTGATCGGCTTCCGCAAGGAAAACGGTGTGTGCATCGGTGTTGAAACCAACAAAGGCTTCATCGGCGCCAAGCGCGTCGGTGTAGTGACCGCCGGTAACTCCGGGCACATGGCCAAACTCGCGGGTTTCCGTCTGCCGATCGAATCCCACCCGCTGCAAGCGCTGGTGTCCGAGCCGATCAAGCCGATTATCGACAGCGTGATCATGTCCAACGCCGTACACGGTTACATCAGCCAGTCCGACAAGGGCGACCTGGTGATCGGTGCCGGTATCGACGGCTACAACGGCTACGGCCAGCGGGGTTCGTACCCGGTGATCGAGCACACCATCCAGGCCATCGTCGAAATGTTCCCGGTGCTGTCCCGCGTACGCATGAACCGTCAGTGGGGCGGCATCGTCGACACCACGCCGGATGCGTGCCCGATCATCTCGAAAACCCCGGTACCGAACATGTTCTTCAACTGCGGTTGGGGCACCGGTGGCTTCAAGGCAACACCTGGCTCGGGCAACGTCTTTGCCGCGAGCCTGGCCAAGGGTGAAATGCACCCATTGGCCGCACCTTTCTCCATCGACCGTTTCCACAACGGTGCGTTGATCGATGAACACGGCGCTGCTGCGGTTGCCCACTAACAGGAGAAATCCCCATGTTGCATATCTTCTGTCCTCACTGCGGCGAACTGCGCTCCGAAGAGGAATTCCACGCATCCGGCCAGGCGCACATCCCGCGTCCTCTGGATCCGACCAGCTGCACCGACGAGGAGTGGGGCGACTACATGTTCTTCCGCGATAACCCTCGCGGCCTGCACCACGAACTGTGGGATCACGTCGCCGGTTGCCGTCAGTACTTCAACGCCACACGCGACACCGTGACTTACGAGATTCTCGAAACCTACAAGATCGGCACCAAGCCGCAGTTCACTGACAAGACCGATAGCCCGAAAGCGGCCACGACGGCTCTGGGAGAGAAGGTATGAGCCAGATCAATCGCCTGTCCAACGGCGGACGGATCGACCGCAACAAAGTGCTGAGCTTCTCCTTCAACGGCCAGATCTACAAAGGCTTTGAAGGTGATTCCCTGGCCGCAGCCTTGCTGGCCAACGGTGTCGACATCATCGGTCGCAGCTTCAAGTATTCCCGTCCGCGCGGCATCTTCGCCGCCGGTGCCGAAGAGCCGAACGCGGTGCTGCAGATCGGCGCGACCGAAGCCACGCAGATCCCGAACGTACGCGCCACGCAACAAGCGCTGTATCAAGGCCTGGTCGCCACCAGCACCAACGGCTGGCCGAGCGTGAACAACGACATGATGGGGATTCTCGGCAAGGTCGGCGGCAAGCTGATGCCACCGGGCTTCTACTACAAAACCTTCATGTACCCGCAATCGTTCTGGATGACTTACGAGAAGTACATTCGTAAGGCCGCCGGTCTTGGACGCTCGCCGACCGAGAACGATCCGGACACCTACGACTACATGAACCAGCACTGTGACGTGCTGATCGTCGGCGGTGGCCCGGCAGGCCTGGCCGCTGCACTGGCGGCGGCTCGCAGTGGTGCCCGCGTGATCCTGGCCGATGAGCAGGAAGAGTTCGGCGGCAGCCTGCTCGATTCCCGCGAAAGCCTGGACGGCAAGCCTGCGACCGAGTGGGTCGCCAGCGTCATCGCCGAACTGAAAGACACCCCGGACGTGCTGCTGTTGCCGCGCGCCACGGTCAACGGCTACCACGACCATAACTTCCTGACCATTCACGAACGCCTCACCGATCACCTCGGCGACCGCGCGCCGATTGGCCAGGTGCGTCAGCGCATCCACCGTGTTCGCGCCAAACGCGTGGTGCTGGCGACCGGCGCTCATGAGCGTCCACTGGTCTACGGCAACAACGACGTGCCGGGCAACATGCTCGCTGGCGCCGTCTCGACTTACATTCGTCGTTACGGCGTGGCACCGGGCAAGAAACTGGTGCTGTCGACCAACAACGACCACGCCTACCGCGTTGCTCTGGATTGGCTGGATGCCAGCCTGCAAGTCGTGGCCATCGCTGACGCTCGAAGCAATCCTCGCGGTGCGCTGGTGGAAGAAGCACGGGCCAAAGGCATCCGCATCCTGACCGGCAGCGCCGTGATCGAGGCCCGTGGCAGCAAGCACGTCACCGCTGCTCGCGTTGCCGCGATCGATGTTAAATCGCATGCCGTGACCAGCCCTGGTGAGTGGCTCGAATGCGACCTGGTTGCCAGTTCCGGCGGTTACAGCCCGGTGGTTCACTTGGCTTCGCACTTGGGCGGCAAACCGATCTGGCGTGAAGATATCCTCGGTTTCGTACCGGGCGAAGCACCGCAGAAACGCGTGTGCGTCGGCGGCATCAACGGCGTCTATGGTCTTGGCGATTCCCTGGCCGATGGTTTTGAAGGCGGCGCTCGTGCTGCCAGCGAAGCCGGTTTCAGCGTGGTTGAAGGCACACTGCCCAAAGCCCTGAGCCGTCTCGAAGAACCGACGCTGGCGCTGTTCCAGGTGCCGCACGAAAAGAGCACCGCACGTGCGCCGAAGCAATTCGTCGACCTGCAAAACGACGTCACCGCAGCGGCCATCGAACTGGCGACCCGCGAAGGCTTCGAGTCGGTCGAGCACGTCAAACGCTATACCGCACTGGGCTTCGGTACTGACCAGGGCAAACTCGGCAACGTCAACGGCCTGGCCATCGCCGCCCGTTCGCTGAACGTGACCATCCCGCAAATGGGCACCACCATGTTCCGCCCGAACTACACGCCGGTGACCTTCGGCGCCGTAGCCGGTCGTCACTGTGGGCACATCTTCGAGCCTGTCCGTCACACCGCGCTGCATCACTGGCACGTGAAGAACGGCGCCGAGTTCGAGGATGTCGGTCAGTGGAAACGTCCGTGGTACTTCCCGAAAAACGGTGAAGACCTGCATACCGCGGTCAAGCGCGAATGCAAAGCCGTGCGCGACAGCGTCGGCCTGCTGGACGCTTCGACCCTGGGCAAGATCGACATCCAGGGCCCGGACTGCCGCGAGTTTCTTAACCGCATCTACACCAACGCCTGGACCAAGCTCGATGTGGGCAAGGCCCGTTATGGCCTGATGTGCAAAGAAGACGGCATGGTGTTCGACGACGGCGTGACTGCATGCCTGGCCGACAACCATTTCGTGATGACCACCACCACCGGCGGCGCTGCACGCGTGCTGCAATGGCTGGAAATCTACCACCAGACCGAATGGCCAGACCTGAAGGTGTACTTCACTTCCGTGACGGACCACTGGGCAACGATGACTCTGTCCGGGCCGAACAGCCGCAAGCTGCTCAGCCAGGTCACCGACATCGACCTGAGCAACGAAGCCTTCCCGTTCATGACCTGGAAAGAAGGCCTGGTCGGCGGTGTGCCGGCACGGGTATTCCGGATTTCGTTTACCGGTGAACTGTCGTACGAAGTCAACGTGCAGGCCGACTACGCCATGGGCGTGCTGGAAAAAATCGTCGAGGCGGGCAAGCAGTACAACCTGACCCCTTATGGCACCGAAACCATGCACGTTCTGCGCGCCGAGAAGGGCTTCATCATCGTCGGCCAGGACACCGATGGCTCGATGACCCCGGACGACCTGAACATGGGCTGGTGTGTGGGCCGCACCAAACCGTTCTCGTGGATTGGCCAACGTGGCATGAACCGCGAAGACTGCGTGCGTGATCAGCGCAAACAGTTGGTTGGCCTGAAGCCGATCGATCCGACCAAGTGGCTGCCGGAAGGTGCGCAACTGGTGTTCAACACCAAGCAAGCCATCCCGATGAGCATGGTCGGTCACGTCACCTCCAGTTATGCCCATAACTCCCTTGGCTATTCGTTTGCCATGGGCGTGGTCAAGGGCGGCTTGAGTCGCATGGGTGAGCGCGTGTTCGCACCGCTGGCCGACGGCAGTGTGATCGAGGCGGAAATCGTTTCTTCGGTGTTCTTCGATCCGAAGGGTGATCGCCAGAACGTTTAATGGCCTCGGGTCCTGTGGGCGCGCCGCGCAACCGCGTCGTCTGCATCGCGAGCAAGCTCGCTCCCACAGGATTGAAGTCGCCAGGAAAGTTTGTGTCAGGCATCCATCCAATGTGGGAGCGAGCTTGCTCGCGATGGCGGTAGTGCTGTCACCACAAGGGCCGGAACCAACAGAATTGATAAAGGTGCTTTATGACCGCAGCCAATGTTTACCAACAACGCCCAACCACTGGGGCCAAGGCCGAGTCGTCGCTGCATCATGCCGACCTCGCCAGCCTGGTGGGCAAGGGCCGCAAAAACGCCGGCGTGATCGTGCGTGAGAAAAAACTCCTCGGCCACCTGACCATTCGTGGTGATGGCCACGACGCGGCGTTTGCCGCGGGTGTGCACAAGGCACTCGGCATCGAATTGCCGGGCGCGCTGACTGTCGTGGTCAAAGGCGAAACCAGCCTGCAATGGATGGGGCCGGATGAATGGCTGCTGATCGTGCCGACCGGTGAAGAATTCGCCGCCGAGCAAAAACTGCGTAAAGCGCTGGGCGACCTGCACATCGCAATCACCAACGTCAGTGGCGGCCAGCAACTGCTCGAACTGAGCGGCCCGAACGTGCGTCAGGTGCTGATGAAATCCACCAGCTACGACGTGCACCCCAACAGCTTCCCGGTGGGCAAGGCTGTCGGCACGGTGTTCGCCAAGTCGCAACTGGTAATCCGCCATACCGCAGAAGACACCTGGGAACTGCTGATCCGTCGCAGCTTCTCGGATTACTGGTGGTTGTGGTTGCAGGACGCTGCGGCGGAATACGGGCTGAGCGTTCAGGCCTGAGGAGTTTGAAAGCAGTCGCGATCCATGTAGCAGCTGCCGAAGGCTGCGTTCGGCGGCGAAGCCGTCGTAATACCTGACCTCCCGATTCTGAATTGAAATCGGGGTGCCCGAAATTGCGACGGCTTCGCCGCCGGACGCAGCCTGGCGGCAGCTGCTACAAAAGCTGCGTCACCCACGAACAGGAGTCACCGCACTATGAGCCGCGCCCCAGACACATGGATTCTGACCGCCGACTGCCCAAGCGTTCTCGGCACCGTGGACGCGGTGACGCGCTTTCTGTTCGAGCAGGGCTGTTACGTTACCGAGCACCATTCCTTCGACGACCGGCTCTCGGGCCGTTTCTTCATTCGTGTGGAATTCCGTCAGCCTGATGGCTTCGACGAAGAGTCATTCCGCAAAGGCTTGGCCGAACGGGGTGAAGCCTTCGGCATGGTTTTCGAACTGACCCCGCCACATCACAGGCCGAAAGTAGTGATCATGGTGTCCAAGGCCGATCACTGCCTCAACGATTTGCTCTACCGTCAGCGTATCGGCCAACTGTCGATGGACGTGGTCGCCGTGGTGTCCAATCACCCGGACCTCAAGCCGTTGGCAGACTGGCACCAGATTCCGTACTACCACTTCCCGCTGGACCCGAATGACAAACCGTCCCAGGAGCGTCAGGTCTGGCAGGTCATCGAAGAGTCCGGCGCCGAACTGGTGATCCTTGCCCGTTACATGCAAGTCCTGTCGCCGGAGCTGTGCCGGAAACTCGACGGCAAGGCAATCAACATCCACCACTCCCTGCTGCCGGGTTTCAAGGGCGCCAAGCCGTATCACCAGGCCTACAACAAGGGCGTGAAACTGGTGGGCGCCACGGCGCACTACATCAACAACGACCTGGACGAAGGGCCGATCATCGCCCAGGGCGTGGAGGTGGTGGACCACAGTCACTACCCGGAAGACCTGATCGCCAAGGGGCGCGATATCGAAGGGCTGACCCTGGCGCGGGCCGTGGGTTATCACATTGAAAGAAGGGTATTTTTGAACGCGAATAGAACCGTCGTTCTTTAGATCGCTTTCGCGAGCAGGCTCGCTCCCACAAGGGGTTTGTGTGAGTAGGCCGATTTCTGCCGCACCAAAGATCAACTGTGGGAGCGAGCCTGCTCGCGAAGAGGCCCTCCCAGGCAACACAAGACACACAGGCAATAACCCGAGCAATCAACGCGCCGCCGATCCTGGGCGACGCGACCGCTACATAAAAACAACAGCGAGGTGAAAGCATGTCTGGTAATCGTGGTGTCGTGTATCTCGGCAATGGCCAGGTCGAAGTACAGAAAATCGACTATCCAAAAATGCAGGACCCGCGCGGCAGGAAGATCGAGCACGCTGTCATCCTGCGCGTGGTGTCCACCAACATCTGTGGTTCCGACCAGCACATGGTGCGTGGCCGTACTACAGCTCAAACCGGCCTGGTACTGGGCCACGAGATCACTGGCGAAGTGATCGAGAAGGGCCGCGACGTCGAAAACCTGCAGATCGGCGACCTGGTATCGGTGCCGTTCAACGTTGCTTGCGGGCGCTGCCGTTCCTGTAAGGAAATGCACACCGGCGTCTGCCTGAGTGTTAACCCGGCCCGTCCGGGCGGTGCCTACGGTTATGTCGACATGGGCGACTGGACCGGCGGCCAAGCCGAATACGCGATGGTGCCGTACGCTGACTTCAACCTGCTGAAACTGCCGGATCGCGATCGCGCCATGGAAAAAATCCGTGACCTGACCTGCCTCTCCGACATCCTGCCGACCGGCTACCACGGCGCAGTGACCGCCGGCGTTGGCCCAGGCAGCACCGTGTACATCGCTGGCGCCGGCCCGGTCGGTCTGGCGGCTGCCGCCTCTGCTCGCCTGCTGGGCGCAGCAGTAGTGATCATCGGCGACGTCAACACCGTCCGCCTGGCACACGCCAAGGCCCAGGGTTTTGAAATCGCCGACCTGTCACTGGACACCCCGCTGCACGAACAAATCGCCGCGCTGCTGGGCGAACCCGAAGTGGATTGCGCCGTCGACGCCGTGGGCTTCGAAGCACGCGGTCACGGCCATGACGGCGTGAAACACGAAGCTCCGGCCACCGTACTCAACTCCCTGATGGGCGTGGTCCGTGTGGCGGGCAAAATCGGTATCCCTGGCCTGTACGTGACTGAAGATCCGGGTGCAGTGGACGCCGCTGCAAAAATGGGCAGCCTGAGCATTCGCTTTGGTCTGGGCTGGGCCAAATCCCACAGCTTCCACACTGGGCAGACGCCTGTGATGAAGTACAACCGCCAGTTGATGCAGGCGATTATGTGGGACCGCATTCACATTGCTGACATCGTGGGTGTTGAGGTTATTAGCCTGGATGACGCGCCACGTGGTTATGGCGAGTTTGATGCGGGCGTGCCGAAGAAGTTTGTGATTGATCCGCATAAGTTGTTTAGTGCGGCGTAAGGGTATTTGGTTAAAGAAGAGGGCGACGTGATGTCGCCCTTTTTACTGAGAAAATCTAATTGATAGAAAGTTGTATGTGAAGTAATCATGTGTTTGACCTCTCGGGTCAAATGGATTGTATTTGTAGATGGATAAATTTATGTCTGGGTAGTCTTCATTATAAAATTGGTTCGCTTCATTTTTGAATTTTTTATAATAAGCATCTATTTGTTCTCTTGGGTCAAATGTGTTTTGCCAGTTTCTTACAGTGCCTATATAACCTTTGGTCTGTTTTTTAGTGAGTCTTCCGAGGTTTGCAGCGAAAGAGTTTTCACCGCCATTTCCCGAGTAGCATGCTAACACTCGTACACTATCAAATTGATCAAAATCTATTCCTTGTTTTTGTGCTTCGGAATAAAGGCGCTTGGCTCCCCAACGCACTCCATTTACGCCTATTTCAGAACTTTGGCCTGGAAGTGGTTTGCTACCGTGAGCGAAAAAATTCAGACGTCGTCCTCCTTTGTAAACATCCTCGAAACTGATGGCGCCCTCACCAACTCTGTGAATGTTTTTCATGGGTCCACTTCTGGATTTATGTGGCGCTCTGGTTGATTGGACTGGTTTGCTCATGCTCGCAATTTTATTGAGGTTGGCTCTCACAAATTTCCAGTTATGTCCTGTTGAGTCCCAGCGATTTATTGGACTCCCCTCACAATACGCATATGCATTCAACCCACCCACCCCAAACGGACTCCAACTGTCTGGGCTGTTAAACCGCATCAACACGGGATTAAATGCCCGATAGCCATTCCCCAACAAATAATGCCCCGTCACCGGATCCGACCGTTCACCGTTGAAGCCGAGCAAGCTGAGTAAGCCGTTTTCTGTTGGGCGATGACCATAGGGCGTGTAAGCAAGAAGGTTAGGGCGTACTGTCGCGAGTACGTTCAACACCGAGCGTTGCTGATCGGTGGCGAGCATGGCGGTTTCAGCTTTACCGCTCTGGCGTGTTTGTTGTGCCAGCAGATGATCTTCATGCTGAACGATCGAGCGCTGCACCGCGCCTTGCACCTCGGTGGCGAGGCGATCCTTGAAGTAGAAGCGCTGAGTGCTTGCCTCCTTTGAAGGCGTACAAGCGGTCAGCCGATTCAGCGGATCGTAGAAATAGCGGCAGAGCAGAGTTTCACGGTTGGACCGCATGGGCTGGGCTCCCTGAAGATCCTAGGTTCAGGGTTTCACTGTGGGGTATTCGGGCGAGGCTGGCTACTATCAGAACTGATAGTGGCAAGCTTAAGCCACAACGCAGTCCGTAGCAGCTGGCGAAGCCTGCGTTCGGCTGCGCAGCAGTCGTAAAATCAGACTACGCGGTACATCAGACAGATCGTGCAAGCTGGATTTACGACTGCTGCGCAGCCGAACGCAGGCTTCGCCAGCTGCTACAAAGGGTGGTTTTTGTTCCCTGGCTAAAATCGATTACAGGGCTGCCAACGCCCCTTGGTACAACACCGGTCCTGTCGGTTGCCCGGTTGGCGACCCCCCCTTGGGTTCAAGACTGACCGCCAACGCAATCGGTTTGCCGATCAGCGCTTTCTGCGCAGCGCTCAGTTCAACCTTTCCGCTGCCGCCCGCCGGAATCACCCCGAGGGAAGTCGGTTTGCCGTCCGCCGGAATGGCCCACAACTCCAGACTGCGTCCCTGATCAACCGCTGCCAGCGCCAGTGCTTCGACTTTCAAATAATCCTCGTGCGCTTCGACCTTCAGTGCCGGCTGTGCGTCCGCGTTGAGCAGCGTGGCGCTGTAACGCGCACTGTCGCGGTTGTAGATCACGCCCAAGGCCACTGCGACCACCAGCGAACATATCGCCGCCGTCACCCGCAACCAATTCCAGAACGGACGCCTCGTAGGTATGTGAAGCACTTGCGGTTCTATCCGCGCCGTAATCCCTTGCCACACGCGCTCCGGCACCGGTTGTTCGGGCAGGGCGTCGGTCAGGCTGGCGAGGCTTTCTTGCCACTGCGTCAGTTCCTCGCGCAATACGAAGCACCGGCCATCGTGCTCAACTCACTTATGGGCGTGGTCCGTGTGGCGGGCAAAGCCGGTATCCCTGGCCTGTACGTGACTGAAGATCCAGGTGCAGTGGACGCCGCCGCGAAAATGGGCACCCTGAGCATTCGCTTCGGCCTCGGCTGGGCTAAATCCCACAGCTTCCACACTGGGCAGACGCCCGTGATGAAGTACAATCGCCAGTTGATGCAGGCGATCATGTGGGATCGTATTCATATTGCTGACATTGTGGGTGTTGAGGTTATTAGCCTGGATGATGCGCCACGTGGGTATGGCGAGTTTGATGCGGGGCGTGCCGAAGAAATTTGTGATTGATCCGCATAAGTTGTTTAGTGCTGCGTAACTGCGTTTGAAGTAAGAGAAGGGCGACGTGATGTCGCCATTTTTTGATAGACAGAATTTCTATAAAGACTCTCGTATTTGCTGATGTCTACTGTATGTCGGTGGCTGGCCTAGTGTAGACCGGTAGCTGTCTATTTCATTTGTCAGTTCGGAAATGGTTTGTCGGATGGCCGAAGAAGGTGATTCGAGGTGTTGAGTAGTGTCTTCTACTCGCCGCAGGTGTGCAGTGCTCTGATCGATTTTGTAGTGCAATTTTTTTTGTTGCTCGGCGCTCAATACTTTGGGTTGGTTGCCCGGATAAATTGGAGGAGGGGTATCCGTAAGTGGGCCTATGGCGTTTCTTTGTGTAAAAAACGTAGGTGCTCCGTGGCCTGGTGGTGTTGGAGATTGTATTGAGTGAAAATCATAGGGTGGCGGAAGTTCTCGCGGGGAATTCGCAGGAGTTGATGTACGACCCATTTGCGAAGTCTGGACTGTAGGTATTGCCGTTGCAATCTCATATGCCTGATTAGCTCGGGCCATGCGTGATGATGGAGTTCTAAGCCCTATTAAATTTAAAAAACCTTTGAGGGGATTACCAAAGTGGCCTGTCGGGTCAACTCGATTTACCGGATCCCCGACACAATACGCATATGCGTTCAACCCACCCTCCCCAAACGGACTCCAACTGTCCGGGTTGTTAAACCGCATCAACACCGGGTTAAACGCTCGATAACCATTCCCCAACAAATAACACCCCGTCACCGGGTCCGGTCGTTCGCCGTTGAAGCCGAGCAGGCTGAGTAAGCCGTTTTCCAGAGGGCGATGACCATAAGGTGTGTAGGCAAGAGGATTAGGGCGTGCTGCCGCGAGTGCGTTCAACACCGAGCGATGCTGATCGGTGGCGAGCATGGCGGTTTCAGCTTTACCGTTCTGGCGTGTCTGTTGCGCCAGAAGTTGATCGTCGACCTGAATGATCGAGCGCTGCACCGCGCCTTGCACCTCGGTGGCGAGGCGATCCTTGAGGTAGAAGCGCTGAGTGCTTGCCTCCTTTGAAGGCGTACAAGCGGTCAGCCGATTCAGCGGATCGTAGAAATAGTGACAGAGCAGCGTTTCGCGCTTGGACTGCATGGGCCGGGCTCCCTGAAGATCCTTGGTTCAGGGTTTCACTGTGGGGTATTCGGGCGAGGCTGGCTACTATCAGAACTGATAGTGGCAAGCTTAAGCCACAACGCAATCCGTAGCAGCTGGCGAAGCCTGCGTTCGGCTCGGGCCGCGTTCGGACGCAGCAGACGTAAACCCGGCATGCGTGGTCTGCCTGACACTCCGCGAATTCTGACTTTACGACTGTTGCGCAGCCGGACGCAGGCTTCGCCAGCTGCTACAAAGGGTGGTTTTTGTTCCCTGGCTAAAATCGATTACAGGGCTGCCAACGCCCCTTGGTACAACACCGGTCCTGTCGGTTGTCCGGTAGGCGATCCCCCCTTCGGTTCAAGACTGACCGCCAACGCAATCGGTTTGCCGATCAGCGCTTTCTGCGCAGCGCTCAGTTCAACCTTTCCGCTGCCGCCCGCCGGAATCACCCCGAGGGAAATCGGTTTGCCGTCCGCCGGAATGGCCCACAACTCCAGACTGCGTCTCTGATCAACCGCTGCCAGCGCCAGCGCTTCGACTTTCAAATAATTTTCGTGCGCTTCGACCTTCAGCGCCGGCTGTGCGTCGGCGCTGAGTAGCGTGGCGCTGTAACGGGCGTTGTCGCGGTTGTAGATCACGCCCAAGGCCACCGCGACCACCAGCGAACACACCGCCGCCGTCACCCGCAACCAATTCCAGAACGGACGTTTCTCAGGTACGTGCAGCACTTGCGGTTCTATCCGCGCCGTAATCCCTTGCCACACGCGCTCCGGCACCGGTTGTTCGGGCAGGGCGTCGGTCAGGCTGGCGAGGCTTTCTAGCCACTGCGCCAGTTCCACACGAAGCGCCGCGTCTTCCAGTAACAACTGTTCAAAACGTCGACGCGCGGCAGCGGGCATCAGGCCAATGGCGTAATCGGCGGCGAGGGCGCGGCGCAGGGTCGGGGTTTGATAGTTCATGATTGAAGGCACCTGCGCAGGCGTTCCATGCCGCGGCGAATCCAGGATTTCACCGAGCCCAGCGGCGCGGCCAGGTGTTCGGCCAGTTCAGAGCACGAAAACCCCTGAAAGTAGGCGACGGTGATTGATTGACGCTGCATGCCTTCGAGGCTTTCCAGGCAGCGGTTCAAGGCACTGGCCTCGCGGGCACTGCTTAATTGTTCGTGGGCCGAGGGACTCTCATCCACCAGCGCCTGTTCTTCCACATCGCTCAGCGGCCGGTCACGGTGTTTGCGCAACTGGTCAACGGCTTGGTTGCGGGTGATGTTGATCATCCACGTCAAGGGTGCCGACAGATGCGATTCGTAGCGCGAGGCGTTGTTCCAGATGCGCACGAAGCTTTCCTGCAGCACTTCTTCCGCCAGATCCGAACGCCCCATGAAGCGCAGCGCCACGCCATGCAACCGCGGGCCGACACTGCGGTAAAGCGTCTCGAACGCGCGGCGGTCACCCAGTGAACACTGGGCCAGAAGCCGCCTGAGCTGATCGGCGTCGGCGATGGGAATAGTGGTACTCCTGGCAGTCGAGGTAGTGGCGGTGGGCGGTGGGCGTTGCCGGTTGCAGGCAGAGGTTAGTTCACGGCGCGGCGTTGTTCCATTCACGGGTGGACACCTCGGAAAACCGTCGCCCCCGATGTACGAGGGCGACGGCATTGCTCAGCTTTTCGGCATCAACACTTTGTCGATGACCTGAATCACTCCGTTGGACTGGTACACGTCATAGGTGGTGATGTCGGCTACGTCACCTTTTTCATCCTTGATGGTGATGTTGTGCGGGCCGTTCATCATCGCCCACAGCTTGCCGCCCGCGACGGTGGTGAGTTCGGTCTTGCCGCCACCGGCCTTGATCTTCTCGGCCAAGGTCATCATGTCGAGTTTCCCGGCGACTACGTGGTACGTGAGGATTTTGCTCAGGGTGGCTTTGTTTTCCGGTTTCAGCAGGGTGTCGACGGTGCCGGCGGGCAGGGCGGCGAAGGCCGAGTTGACCGGGGCAAATACGGTGAATGGGCCTTTGCCCTTGAGCGTGTCGACCAGCCCGGCTGCTTTCACTGCCGCCACCAGGGTGGTGTGGTCGGAGGAGTTGACCGCGTTATCGACGATGTCCTTGCTCGGCAGCATGCTTTGGCCACCGACCATGACGGTGTCGTGGCTCATGGTTGCCGCTTGCACGGTGTTCAGGGCGAATCCGCCGCCAAGGGCCAGGGTCAGCAGGCTGGCAATCAACGGTGTTTTGATCGAAGTGCGTTTCATGGTGATGATCCTTTGTGGGGAGAATCGGCCAGGAGTGTCTGTCCGTGCTTGATATACGTGGCAGGGACTAGACCGGATGCAGCGCAGGGAAAATTTTTTTCTCTGCAGGAGCGAGCTCGCTCGCGATCGCCGTTAACGATGACGCGAACGCCCTGATTCAACGTGTCGATCTCAAGTCCATCGCGAGCGAGCTCGCTCCTAGAGGGGGGAGGGAACAATCCCCCGGGATGTCAGTCCAACGGACAGTTTTTTGCCGCTCATCGGTGGGTGGTTTTCATGGCGCAAGGGGATGTCTGGATGAAGATTTCACGCGGTTTTGCATTGGCTTCGCTGATGAGTCTGGCGGCCAGC
Source organism: Pseudomonas sp. IT-P253 (assembly GCF_949768125.1). Classification (NCBI taxonomy): domain Bacteria; kingdom Pseudomonadati; phylum Pseudomonadota; class Gammaproteobacteria; order Pseudomonadales; family Pseudomonadaceae; genus Pseudomonas; species Pseudomonas sp. IT-P253. Next base: position 127,474 of record NZ_CATKPT010000004.1, read on the forward strand.
CCGGTCTTCGCCGGTTTCAGCCTGGATGATGTGACCCAGGCGGCCTCGAGCATGCAGGATGACAATGCTGCAACAGCCGCCGCGCCCACCCTGGAAACGGCGGGCCTGCTGGGTTCGCTGACCTCGCTACTGAACGTCTCCCCAGAGCAGGCCATCGGCGGCGCCGGGGCGATGCTGGGCCTGGCGAAGAATCAATTGAGTTCCACTGACTACTCGCAATTGGCCGAAAGCGTGCCGGGGCTGGATATGCTGTCGGGCGTTGGTCAATTGGGTGCGCTCAGCGGTTTGCTCGGATCGTCCGGCATGTCGGCTGGCCTGGGGAGCGTCTTGGGCAATGTGACGAACACCAATGACCTCAACGGTGCCTTCAGCGCCCTGGGCATGGACAGCGGCATGGTCGGCCAGTTTGCCCCAGTGATTTTGCAATACCTTGGTCAGCAGGGCGTCGGCGGTTCACTGCTGGAAAACCTTGGCGGAATCTGGGGCGCCGGTACCGGCAGCTGATTCAATGGCTTCGGCGCGCAATGCGTCGATGCGCTGGTCCTTCTCGATCCAGAGCTGGTTGACCCAGCTCTGGATGGTTTGGCGAAACACCGGATCGTTTTCATAATCGCCCTGCCACAGCGCCGGATCGAGTTCGCGGGTCTTGATATCGATGATGATTCTCGGCACGTTGCCGCTGAGCAAATCCCAGAACCCCGGAATCTTCTGTTGCGGATACACCACCGTCACATCAAGGATGGCGTCCAGCTGTTCACCCATCGCCGCCAGCACAAACGCAACGCCACCGGCCTTGGGCTTGAGCAAGTGAGTAAACGGTGATTGCTGCTGAACGCTTTTCGCCGCAGTGAACCGGGTGCCTTCCAGGTAGTTGACCACCGTCACCGGTTGACGCTTGAACAATGCGCAGGCTTGTTGGGTGATCTCCAGATCCTTACCCGCCAATTCGGGATGCTTCGCCAGAAACGCCTTGCTGTAACGCTTCATGAACGGATAGTCCAACGCCCACCAGGCCAGGCCCAGGAACGGCACCCAGATCAGTTCTTTCTTGAGGAAGAATTTGAAGAACGGCGTGCGCCGGTTGAGGGTCTGGATCAATGCCGGGATATCCACCCAGGATTGATGATTGCTGATCACCAGATACGAGGTGTCACTGCGCAGATTGTCACCCCCGCGGATGTCCCATTGGGTGGGGATGCAAAAGCGGAAGATCAGCTTGTCGATCTCGGCTCAGGTCTCGGCGATCCACATCACCGCCCATGAGGCAACGTCGCGAAAGCGGCCGGGCAGGACCAGTTTGAGCAGGGCAAACACCATCAACGGCCCGAACAGGACCAGGGTGTTGAGCAACAACAGCAGGGTAACGAAACAGCCGGTGAGCAGGCGGCGCATAAGTAACTCTTGAAAGCATTTGGGCGCGCCATGATAAGCAGCTTCAGGCAGCAGGCCAAATTGGTGGTGACGAATGTTTCACCTTTGGGCCGTTAACCTTGTGGGAACGATCAACGCGATAACGGTCTAAAATTCCGCTGCCCATCTCCCAAGGATACCCATTACGTGAAATCGCTCCTCGCACTGCTTTCCCTGGTGGCCCTGCCGGTTCTGGCCGCCGAGCCGACCCTGTACGGGCGCTACGAATACATCGCGTTGCCGGAAATCGGCGGCGAAGTGCTCAAGGCCAAAATGGACACCGGCGCCCTGACCGCGTCACTGTCGGCCAAAGACATCGAAACCTTCACCCGCGACGGCGAGCCCTGGGTACGTTTCCGTCTTGGCACCAAGGACGCCAGCAACAAGGTCTATGAACACAAAGTCGCACGCATCAGCAAGATCAAGACCCGCTCCGAAGAAGAGGATGATGACAAGGAAGCGGCTCAGCCCTCCAAGCGTCCGGTGGTCGAACTGGAGTTGTGCCTGGGCAACGTCAAGCGCACGGTCGAGGTTAACCTGACGGATCGCAGCAGCTTTAATTACCCGCTATTGATTGGCGCCAAGGCGTTGCGCGAGTTTGGCGCGGCGGTGAATCCGGCTCGACGGTTTACGGCGGATAAGCCGGATTGTTGATTGAGCGTTGTGGTCCTGTTGTGAACGTTATATGGATATTGCTGGATTTTGGCCGCGTATTTTTTTTTGCTGGCTGGTAAGTTCGGCAATTTCCCTATTGATACTCTTTAGCAGGGCTTTACGCTTCTGTAGAGTCTCAGGGGGGTCAGAGACAAGTCTGCGTATTACGTTAATTTGTGCAGACTTAAGATTAGCTAGTCTTTCATCGGAATTGGTTATATACCTGGCGCGAATGGGCTTTTCCGAGTTTGTATTGAGATTCGGTTTGTAGTTTAGCTCTAGCTCAGCAGGGGTTAACGTATTTAAGTCAAAGTCCTTGGCGCCACCCAAGGCGTAGCCCTGGGGGCTTTTCGATGAGGCCGCCAGGTTGTTTGTTGATGGCGGTTTAACTTCGGCGATTCTGGATGTAGGCTTTGCGATTTTAGATTTACTTGGGGTTCTTACTCCAATACGGTTTTTCAAACCTTTCCAAAAGCTCATAAATAGTGAGCTTGAGTGCCCCTTTAGCTCGATTCTGTTCACAGGGTCCCCCAAGCAGTAAGCATACGCATTCACCCCCCCTTTCCCAAACGGACTCCAACTGTCCGGACTGTTAAACCGCATCAACACCGGATTGAACTGCCGATACCCATTGCCCAAATGATAATGCCCGGTCAGCGGGTCCGGCCGCTCGCCGTTAAACCCGAGCAGGCTGAGCAAGCCGTTCTCGAGTGGGCGATGGCCATAGGGTGTGTAGGCGATGGGATGAGGCCGATTCGCGACGAGGGCGTTCAACACCGAACGCTGTTGGTCGGTTGCCAGGAGGATTGTTTTGCGGGAGTGCATAGGCATTGGCTGAGCTCCAAGCGAGATCTAAGCACCGGTTTATTAGTCTTGGTTCAATTACCAAAACGGTAATATTTTGCGATGTAGTGTAGTCACTTCATTTTATCCGAAATTCAAAGGCTTCTTTAAAATTCTCGAATATTCGAAAGGTCGTCTCTGAGTGTTGTAAGTGCTTTTGTTGATGAGGTGTTTAAGTTTGCAATTCCTGTATTTATTTGGTTTAGGGTGAATTTGGCGGTGTTTCGAAATTCTATAAGTTCATTTCTAGTGTGTGAGGTTGAACTATTTTTCCATATTGAGTCGCGTTTTATGATATTTTTTTCCCAGTATGAGATTTGATTTTCTATGTGGGGGATCTTTGTGTTTGCCAGCTCTTTAATTTCATGTTTTAGCTTGGTCTTTCGCGATGAGTTGTGCTCTGGGCGTACTGTTTTCTGGAGCTCTGGTGACGAAATTGATGAGTTGTTTTTTTGTGCGCTGCCTTTGATGTCCATTTGAGTTGAAGTGTCGATAATCTTTGTATCTGGTCTTTTCAATGTTGCTGTTTCAGCAAATAGAGTAGATGTCGACTTTTTGTAGATAAAATTCGGTCGAGGTATTTTGAATATCGCAAAAAACGTCCCCGTATGGCCGTTCTTATCCTCGCAATTCCTTGGATCTCCATTGCAATATGCATACGCATTCAACCCACCCTCCCCAAACGGACTCCAACTGTCCGGGCTGTTAAACCGCATCAACACCGGGTTGAACTGCCGATATCCATTCCCCAAATGATAATGCCCAGTCACCGGGTCAGGCCGTTCACCGTTAAACCCGAGCAGGCTGAGCAAACCGTTCTCGAGTGGACGATGACCATAGGGTGTGTAGGCGATGGGATGAGGCCGATTCGCGTCGAGGGCATTCAATACCGAGCGCTGTTGATCGGTTGCCAGCAGGATTGTTTTGCGTGAAGGCGTAGGCATTGGCTGAGCTCCGAGTGAGGTCCAAAAGGCCGGACCCTCAGCATCGGAGTTTTTTCAGGCTTTGCCTACTATCAGAACTGATAGGGTTTTTACGCTGAATCAAAAGTTCGTATCACCCGCGAAGATCTAAACCTTCGGCATCGTCGCCAGCATCGAAGGTCGTTGACTCACTTCGAAATACCACGCTGCCAGTTGCGGATTTGCGTCGCGCCATGCCAGATCCGGATGGCGCAGATCCACGTAACCCAACGCACAGGCGACGCTGATTGCCGCTACGTCGAAATGGCTGGTCAGCTCGGCAATCGCGTCTTTCTCCAGCAGTGCCAGGGCACGGCGGATTTTGTCGCGCTGTGCGTCGAGCCATTGCTCCCATTGTTTCTCCGGGGCGCGCAGGACGACTTCATAACGCACCATCACCGAGGCATCCATGATCCCGTCGGCCAGGGAGGCCAGGGTCAGACGGCGCCAGCGGGCGGAGCCTTCGCGGGGGATCAGCGGGTTGCCGACGTGCTGGTGGTCGAGGTAATCGAGGATTACGCGGCTGTCATGGATGACGCTGCCATCGGCCAGTCGCAGGGCGGGGATTTTGCTCAGCGGGTTGTCGTCGATCAGCGTCTGGTCCGGGTCGACTGGGGTGAGTACGCAGTTTTGCAGGGCGACGCGGTCCTGTTGACCGGTTTCGTGCAACATCACCATGACTTTGCGAACGAAAGGCGAGAGTGAGTTGTGGTACAGGGTCATGCTCGGGGTGGACATGGCGGCGTCTCGGTCGATAACAGAGTCGGCAGCATAGCGCGTTGAACGGGGAGCTCAATACCAGCCGAACCCTGTGGGAGCGAGCTTGCTCGCGAAAGCGGTGTGTCAGTCAACATTGATGTTGAAGGTGACGGCCTC